>JAYTWN010000365.1:0-2876 GCA_043743435.1 Acidimicrobiia bacterium | reverse complement strand
GCAAACTCCCACAGGCCGTCTCGTCGAGATGTCCCCATTGCCGAGTTCGCCGATGGCGGCAGCCAACTGTTCCAGGGGCGAGCCCCGCGGTTCGCGAGCATCTGTGCCAACGCATCTGCGGATCGTGATAGGCGGCGAGTGGATTGCCGCCGAAATTGCCGGCCTTCCACTGATTGATCCAGCCACTTGGTTTGATCTGTCACCTTTCGTCTTTAGGATTGGCAAGCCAACAGCCCCAGTGCCGTCGATTGCCAGCACCATTGAGGTACCCCCGCCTACGGCTCCGGTGGATACGAGGTCCAGGGCCAATGTGGGGATTCCCTCAAAGGCCACACAAAAGATACGTGCACATAGCAACCGTCGAGCTCGAACTGCGAGCGACGAGCACCGTGGGCTCAACAGTTCTGCACTTCGCTCACTTGGCACTCTGGTTGGCGGAGTTGTGGGTTCGGTTGCTTCGGTGGGCGTACAGGCTGTGACCGGATTGGGTCGGGCCGCGCAGCGTTTTCTCGGTAGTTTTGGTGGTTATGGGCACTCCGATAACGGTGGCAGCTACACCGGGAGATCTCGCGGGAATACGGAAGTGGGTTCAGGAGGCCGGGCCCAACAGAAACGTCTTCGAACCTTCTTCGCAAACCTGGTCCTCCAATCACCAGCGGCCATGGTGTTCGGTCGACGTCATCGCAAATACCTCGAAGAACTCCAAGAACAGTTCACCAATGGTCAATGGGATGAGGCGCTACGCAACGCCATCTCCCTGGCTGAAGCAGAATCGCTGGGCACGACGCTCAGTCTTCCGTCGCGTCGACACAATCTCTCGATTTCCAAAGCTGCCCGCAATAGTTCAACGTCGGTGCCGTGGGGTGCTTGGGTGCAGATGCGTTTGCGGGAGCAATACCGCGACGCTGCGCATCGGCTCGAACGCGAGAACAAAATCGACGAGGCCGCGTTTGTTTACATTGATCTACTTGGCGACAAACTGGAAGCTATCGCTCTGCTCGAACGGCACCAACAATGGCAAACCGCCGCGGAAATCGCCGAGGGACACAAACTGGACGCAGAATTGCAGATCACCTTGTGGTGGAAAGCGGGCCAACGCGAGCGAGCGACAAGAACAGCTCGGAGAACCGGGGCTTTCGGTCCAGCCGTGCGGCGGGCGGCCAAATCTGACCCGCAATTGGCCAGGCAGCTCCGTGAGGAATGGGTCGCCTCACTGACCCGGTCCGAGGCATTCCTTCTTGCCGTTGAAGCCGGATGGCCCGAGCCTGAACTACGCGCTTTGCTCCTTGAACCCATGGCTGCGGGCTTAGCTCTTGGCGGCCCGGACAGCGATACTCTGCACGCGTACCAATTTGCGTTGAACTCCACTGAAGAATCCCAGGCTGCCGTTCTCGCAATGCTCGACGGAAGTACTGCTCATACTTCGCCCGAACCAATCGGACGGAGGCAAGAACGCTTAGTTGTTACCCTAGCCAAGCTCGAAGTCGTCGATCCTGTGGCAGATCGCCACATAGCAACTGAAGCGGTACGAGCTCTGATTCGGCGCAGTGCATCAGAAGACCTCAACCAAGGTTTGCGTGAAGCCTTGCGAGTACTCTCGCGCCGCAGTGACCCCGTGCTGCTCGCCGATCTTCCTAGTGCCGTTGGCGGGACCCTTCGACCTCCAGACAAACCGGGTCTGCGTGGAGCCTCGGGCAGCACCACGTACACTTTGAACCAACCCACCATGTTCAACATCAGCGACGTCGTCACCTTGCCCAACGGCGGACTCATCGTGGCGCTTGGAGAATCGGGACTACGCCAAGTCAATGCGAATGGAGTCACGCAAGCGGAGTGGTCAACCCCAACCCACAAACTGATACCTTCCGATGACGGGAATCGGTTACTGGCCCTCACCCGTCGAGGCAAAGCAACCGAGGTACACATCCTTTCGCTCGCCACCCGAAAAATCCGAAGGTGGAACACCATCGAAGCACTGAATTGGGCCCAGACCTACGACGGGTCATTGTGGTGGATCGTTGACAACAATGGTCTAGCGCTCATCGACACCGAGGCCAAGCAGCCCACGGCAATTTGGCGTGAACTGCAAGGCAAACACGCGATTGTTGATCTCCAACGATCACCAACTTCACTAGCTGCGGTCGTGCTTCACAACGTCCCCGGCCCAGAACGCTGGACGTGGATTATGCCTGGAATAACGCTACGCGAACGTACAAAATACGAATCGGGGGTGATCAACGCATCAGGTGGATTGATTCGCCTCACACCAACCGATACTGGCTTTGCGTTGAATGGACCGAATGTGAAAACCCATAACTACGCGTTCGATCCTATGGATTCCCATCTTTTCGTATCGGGAATGTCCTATGCCCTGCATTGTGATGACGGGCAGGCGAAAATGGTAGACCTGACACTCGGAGCCGGTGCACTCAACGAGTCTGTGATTCTCGGAAAACCTCAACGGGCTACGTCGTCGGTGGGCTTTACTGCGGCAGGTAAACACGCCACGCTCTGGTGCGCCGGAGAAGTCCTGTCTTTCAACACTGAGGTTCGAACCCCACCAACTCACTTCCGAATCATCGAATAGGCGTCTTTTCGCTTGGTGGAGGCGGGCGTCGCGCACTCCTCATGACGCAGTGTGTAGAGTAAGCGCATGGGGCGGATGAACATTTCTATATCTGACGATTTGATCGCGAAAGCTAATCGTTACCGGCGATCCACGAGATATTTCTGACCTCTCCGACCAGCTTAAAACGCCGATAAACGTTTTCAAGGTCTAGCCAGGAAAGCATCCGATGCCGGGTTCGAATACGGCGGTTCAGCTAGCCGACGGGTGCGAGTTTGACGCCTTCTGCCATTTTCTGGAGCTTGTCGGC
>JAYTWN010000364.1:0-25434 GCA_043743435.1 Acidimicrobiia bacterium | reverse complement strand
GTCGACCCGGTTGCATCGATTCGAGCCACAAACTGACCTTGGCCAGTTCGGCGGCCAAGGGATTGATGTCGACACCGAATATGCATCGCTCCGCCACGTCGTGCATGGCGGCTTGTTCTTCGAGTGGCGTGGGCTCGTGGTCACCATGATGCGGTGGGCGGGTCGTCGTGGGCGGGCGGGGCGAAGCGGGTTTCGTGGCAGAGAAGGTAAAGCGCCACGAAATCGGGGAACAGTTCGCCGTCGAAGATGGTCTCGAGATCGAACTCCACATAGCTCTGCCCGATGAGCGCGGACGAGTCGCGCAGGATGCGCAGCGTTTGCCCGTTGGGGAGGATCGCCCATGTTGCGGTGTTCGCTCGATTTAGGAATTCCTGCACGAGAGCGTGCGGTGCGCGGTCGGCAGCCCCGGGCACGCCCTTGATGCGTTTGTCGAGGTCGAGTTTCCAACCCAGGAGGTGCAGGGGTACGTCGAGGCCGGGGCCGGTGTCGTAGCCTGTGGCTGATTGGGAAGGAACGATCGTCGACGCTGAGCCCGCCAGCGGCGGTGGGTCGCACCCGGCCGAAGTCGAGTTCTCGAAGGAGTACGGCGAGCCATTTGTCTCGGGTGAGGCCAGTGGCGCGGTCACCGTCGGGAAGTTGCTCGACGGCGGCCTTGAAGGCCCGCCAAGCCGGAGGCCTACGACTCGCGAACCCATCGCTTGGACGCGCTAGTCGCTCGGGAACCTACTGCGTTGACCGAACCGGCGTAAGGACTTGTTCAACGACGCAATAGATGTGCTCGGTAGTGAGGGAGCCGAAATCCATCAGGAAATGCTCACGCCAAAATCTTCAATCGAAGAAGATCGGTGCACAGAGCTTCTGATTTTCGGTCCGTCGTGGGCAGCGGTCGTTCGATGGTCAGGATGATTTCGATGCTCGAAGGGTCGTGGCCCGCGGATTCTGCCGAGGTCCGAACTAGGCAACATCGGCGCGCTTCAGCCAGCGCAGCGTTAGGCCCAGAAACACCAGTGTGGCGACGACAAGAACGATCACGCCCGTCGAGGTGGCAAGGGCATACTTAAGGTCCATGACCTCCTCGGCATTTTTGAACGAGCGATACGAAACCGATCGGGTTGACAGGCTTAGCGCAAAACGGGCCAAACCCTGTCCAGCATTGGCGAGGACTCCTTCCCAAATCAGGATGTAGGCAAGTCCCCACGGCAATGCTCTTCGGAGTTTCAAACCCAATCCGAGAAACACGGCGCTGTAGGCCAACGTTCCAAGCAGTGAGCTAAATCCAGTGGCAAGGATCGCGGCGCTCGGCATTTTGGCTAGGGCCATCGACACGGTGTTCCCTACAACGGTAAACGGTACGCAGACGAGAACCGCTGCAACCCAAGCCGCAAAAACGATCAGGGCGCGGTTGGCCGGGCGGAGCCATAAGTGCACCAACGTTCGGTCATCAACTAAATCCCCGAAGGCCGATGAACCCATCACCAATGCGGCGATCGGGATGATGCCGCTGAGACCGAAGTTGCGAAACAACGTCCACGTATCATTGACCGGCGTATCCGATCGGCCGGTGATCAAGGCCAACAACAGCATCGCGGCCGTGAGACCACTGAGCGCCAACAGTCGACCCTTGGTGGCTAACAAGCGGAGAAACAATCGAACTAGTGAAGTGAATGTGCTCATGCGTGCCTCCGGGCGACGAGGTAACGGAAGACACTTTCGAGATCTTCGTCGAGTGGAATGATTTCGTGCACGGTTACCCCTGATTGCACGCACAGCTTGGGTAGGGCAAACCGAAAGGTCGCAATGTCGATCACTTCGGCGAGCAGATCGTTCCCGTCGACTGCTAACGAACGAACCGACGGTGAAGCAACCAGCACCGAAGCGAGGGCACGAGCATTGTTGGTGCCCACCCGTATCCGCAGCGGACGGTCTTCCATAAGTTCGCGTATCTCTGCATATTCACCTTCAGCAGCGAGACGACCTTCGGCAATCAGAATGATGCGTGAACCAAACCGCTCTACTTCTTCAAGCACATGACTGGTGACAACTACACATCGATCACCGGTGCCAAGTTCATGGAAGATTTCGATCATGCGAGCACGCTGGCGGGGGTCAAGGCCGTTCAGTGGCTCGTCAAGTATCAGCAACGAGGGTTTGTGCACGATGGCCGATGCCAGTTTCACGCGTTGACGCATACCTTTGGAATATGCAGCAAGGGGCCGTTTATCGTCGGGGTCGAGCTCTACTTGCGCAATGGCTTCGCGGGCCGCAGCTTCTGGCGACGAAACTCCACTCAATTGGGCGGTAACGGTCACAAAGCGATGTGCGGTGATCGGCTCAAGCACTGATTCCTGTTGGGGTAACAAACCAATTCGGCCAAAAACCCCGTGATCAGTTCGAGGATTGCGTCCGTAAACCCATACATTTCCGCTCGACGGATTCGTAAGCCCACAGAGCAATCGCATCACGGTCGACTTGCCTGCGCCATTGGGGCCAAGCAGTGCGGTGATGCCGGTGCCAATCGTGAAGCTCACATCGGATACCGCAACAACGGGGCCAAACCACTTGGAAACCTGATCGAGCACAATCGGCGTTGCAGCGTCGGGTGCTGTGGCCTGCGTGGTCAAGGGAGTTTTGTTTCGACTCATCGGGTGACCTCCAACTTGCGGTACCTCAAGACCAAAATGGCCAGTGCCACGAACAACATTGCAAAGAACACGGCAACAGTAGGTACCAGTCCGAAGCTGATTTGGCTCACGGTCTTTCCATAGATTTGTTCGGCGAAAATGCTCGGTGTTCGTACCACACTGGCCAAAATTCCAGGCTTTAGCTCAACGAATCGGCGTGATTGGCCGAAGCCACCACCGAGGCGGCCGAGAACCGCTCCAATCACTTGCGTCACGATCGTGAGTAACACGAACCCGGCCGAAGCGAAACCCTTGCGGTCGGTCATGGAAGCAATGGCCAAGGATACGGCCGAGAAGAATGCCGAAAGTGCAATGCCAGCCCCGAATACTCGAAGCAACAACACCGGGAGGTCAACCAGTGCCGGCCCTGCATCGAGGAACGATTTTCCTACTACTAAGAGCAATACCGGCCCGAGAGTGACCGCACACAGCACCGTGAACACCGCAGCAAACTTGGCGACGACGTAGGACAATCGGCTGAGGGGCGAAGAGAGGTACACGCCAAGGATTTTGTATCGGCGATCGGGACATAACGCTTCGGGTGCAACGAAAGCAACAAACAACAAGATGGCCGTGATGACGGTGCCGTAGTACTCGTAGTAGTCGGGGAGGATTCGGTCGAGTCTTTTGGGGAACATTACCGAGATGCCAATCACCACGATGGCTGGGAGGTAGGCAATTCCGATCGTAAGTACCGGGAGGATCTTGGCTTTGGCGCCTCGTCGCAATCCAAGAATTCGCTGCAAGGTTGCCAGGTACAAGGTGAAGAATGCGCCCCGTACGCCCTTGCGTTCGCCTTCGTATCTACGGTAGCCGCGGTCAAAGATACGTGCTTCTCCGGGGGCCGTTGATCCCTGTGCGGGAAGGTTGCCCCCGAACCCGGTTGGGTAGTTAGCGCTCATGATGTGGCCTCGAAGAAGACGTCTTCCAAGGTTCGGGTTTGGCGTTTCATCGATCGTATGCCTACATTTAATTCTGCGGCGGCGGCCATCACCATGTCATGAACGTGGGGGTGACTGTCGGGGTCGATGGTCAAAACGGTGTGGATGGCAAGTTCGTTAGCCGGGTTGTAAATCACGTCGACCCCACGCTGTTGAAGGTTGCGAACAAACTCTGAGCTACCCACTTCCGATTTGGCCAACTCCACGAGTAACGGGCCTACCTGCTGACGGTTCGTCTCCGCAATTTCGCCGCCCTCGCTAATGATGCCGTTGGCGATGATCACTACCCGGTCGCAAGTTCGCTGAATCTCATCAAGGAGGTGGGAAGACACAATCACGCTCAAACCTAAATCGTGTCCGCATCTGTAGATGAGCTGCAACATATCCTCACGCTGAATGGGATCGAGACCGTTGGTGGGCTCATCGAGCAAAACCAGTTTTGGATCGTGGGCGATTGCTTGAGCGAGCTTCACCCGTTGTTTTTGTCCGGTCGACATAGTGCCGCATGGTCGTGCTCGTTCTTCACCCAATCCAACTTCGTACAAGGCGTCACTGGCTCGTCCGGCGGCGGCCCGGCGGGGGAGCCCATGCAACTCAGCAACGTGTCGGACGAAATCGTATGCTGTCATATCACCAGGCAGGGCTTCATGCTCAGGGCTGTATCCCAAGCGTTGACGAATAATGGGGCCCGAAGTGATCGGATCCAAGTCGAGTACTCGTAGCGACCCGGCAGTGGGTGCATGCAAACCGAGCAGCATGCCAAACAGTGTGGTTTTGCCTGCGCCGTTGGCACCGAGCAAACCTGTTACTCCCGGCTCAATGATGAAAGTTGATTCACCAAAAACTGGCCGTGTGCCCCACGATTTTGCGACATTTGTTCCCGAAACAATCACTCGAACTGCCCCTCCCTCTTTATGAGACCCTTCAACAAAATTTGGTGCACGCTCACACGAAATCCCTGAACAATGCTTCCTGCAATTCCTAACACATGCGTGTCTGGGAACCCCGTCGTCAACCCTGAGATCCATCGGGGATCCCCTGGCCCTTCGGCTGGGGCAGCTCGCGGCTTCGGGTTCCGTGGCTGCCCATGCTCGCCCTGCCCCAACAACGCATCAAGGGCGTTTGCCGCGTGCTCGCGGCGGTTGTACACGTTTGTGGGTGGATATGCACGTGCTGTTTGGTTCGCGAGCGCGCACATCCGCCGCGACTAACAAGCACTGGCGTTACCTCACGGCAAGGCTGGTTGTGGTTGAAGCGTGTTGCCGTTGAGAAAGTCTGGCGACTGACCGGTAGCCTAAGTACATGGCCGACGAACCTGTGCTGATTGAGGTGGACGGACGCGAATTGAGCATTTCGCATCCGTCAAAAGTGTTTTTCTCCGAGCGTGGCGAAACCAAGCTCGATTTGGTGAATTTCTACCTGTCGATCAGCGAGCCGTTTCTTAGGGCAATGCAAGGTCGGCCGACGATGTTGCAACGGTTTCCTGATGGCGCCGAAGGTAAGTCTTTTTATCAAAAACGGGTGCCTGCTGGAACGCCGGAGTGGGTACAAACCACCGAGGTCCTCACCCCGAATGGCACGCCTTCGAATGCGTTGGTGCTTGCCGACATGGCCCACGTCGTATGGGCGGTCAATCTTGGTTGTCTTGGGTTTCATCCGTGGCCCTATCAAGCAGCCACACCTGAGCAAACCGACGAGCTACGTATCGATCTCGACCCCACGCCCGGGATCACCTTCGAGCAATTGCGAGAAGCTGCGTTCAACGTGAAAGCGCTGTTCGATGAGTTGAACATTCCAAGCTTTCCGAAGACGACAGGTAACAAAGGCATTCATGTCTATGTGCGCGTAGCATCAGGCTGGGATTCGTACCATGTGCGTTTCGCGTCCGTCGCAATCGCCCGTGAGTTGGAACGCAGGCATCCCACCACGATGACCGCCGCTTGGTGGAAGGAAGAACGCGGGCAACGAGTGTTCGTTGACTTCAACCAAAACGCGCCGCACAAAACGGTGTTTGGTCCGTGGTGTGTTCGCAGCCGAGCCGGTGCCCAAGTTTCCACACCGCTAGCCTGGGACGAACTCAAAACCATCACCATCGACGAATGCTCCATCGCCACCGTCCCAGAAATGGTGGCCCGCAGAGGTGACCCTTGGCTAGCGATGAACGACGATCCGCAGTCACTCGAACAGTTCATGGAAATGCACCGCGCGGATCGAGCCAGCGGACTCATGGACGCCCCCTGGCCCCCGGTCTACCCCAAACAACCCGACGAACCACCCCGAGTAGCACCAAGTCGCGCCAAAAAGCCCCCAACCACTGACCATCCCACCGACACCGAAGGCCTAGTAAAGCCCTATCGAACAACCTAGCCCCAACAAACACGTTTTCTACACTTCAACTGTAGTACAGTCCGAGTGTAGTGAAACTGTACGGACGGGAAAAGGAACTTCAAAGACTAGAAAAGCAATGGGTCTCGCTGGAACGTGGGCCCCAACTAATACTGCTGTCTGGTCGCCGCCGTGTTGGTAAAACGTCACTTGTAGCTGAGTTCGCTCGGAACCGACGGTCGGTGTTTTTCACGGCAACCCGCGAGGCCACGGCTGTTCAACTCAAACGCTTTGCCGAGGCAGTTTCCGCTATCGACTCCGCAATCCCTGCTCCGTCAATGTTTGCCAACTGGCATGAGGCCCTGTTGTTCGTGGCTGCGTTGGCGCAGAGCGAAGCGCTGCTGGTTGGTATCGATGAAGTGCCCTACCTGCACGAAGTTGACGCCGCATTCGGCTCCGTGGTGCAATCAGCTTGGGAGCAAATTCTGCATTCTAAGGTTCCGAGCAAATTGTGCCTCTTGCTCACCGGAAGTTCTCGTCGAGTCATGAACCGTCTCACTGAAGGCGGTGGACCGCTGTATGGACGAGCGGAACTTCACCTTCGATTGGAGCCATTTGCCTTTGAGCAGTGTCGTGCATTCGTTCCGAAGTTGAAGCCGGAAGATCGATTACTGGCCTATGCGGTTACTGGCGGTTACCCCCGACATCTGGTCGCGTGGGACGATGAGGTGACGTTTGCCGAGAACGTGCGAAACCTGGTTCGCCCGGGATCGTTGCTTTACGATGATGCGCCGCTGATCGTGAACGAAGAGTTTCCAATGGGTGTTGGTTTTGAACGGATTCTCTTGGCGATCGGACGGGGTCGTCACAGCTTTGGTGAGATCAAAACGGATGCTGATTTGCGTATCGAAGGACCTCTTGCCACCCTTGAGCAAGTTGGGCTTGTTCGAGGCGAGCAGCCGCTGGCCGGGCCTCGTCGATCGGCTGCGCACTATGTGATCACTGATCCGTATCTGCGTTTCTGGTTTGGTCCGCTGACGAGAATTCGCCAGGGTCTTGAACTGGGCGGTGATGCTTCCCTGGTCTTAAAGACGGGTGTTTGGGAAACCCATATTGGTTCTGTATTTGAAGATGAAGCCCGTCGTCACGCAGCGCGCATGGTGTTGGCGGGGGAGTTGCCCGAAGCCCTGGTTGGCCGATGGTGGCGGACGGGTCGCCAGGCGGTTGAGATCGATGTCGCTGGCCGTTTTGATGATCGCTTCGTGCTTGCCGGTGAAGCGAAATGGTCTTCGACCATCACCGGGGGGCCACAGTTCAACCGCCTCAAAGCCTCCGCCAACCAAGCATTCGGCGAAGACGCAACCCGAGTCCACGCCATCTGGTCCCGCAAACGAGTCCGAACCAAGACGCCACTCGACCGCTCGTTCAGCCTCGACGACATAGCGAAGTGAGGCGCCCCGTAAAAATAGCTCCGAAAAGGTTCGAGATCGGCGGTGCTCGGCGAATGCAGTGCCAAACTGAAACGAGCCGAAGCGAAGCTTGAGCTGAAAAAGGGAAGGGCATACGGGAGAGATTTGGCCCTGACAGGTCAACAGATTTCACGCTCATACAAAAATTGTCGTACCCGTTGAACGAGAATGGGTGGATGGCGTATCGGTCGAACAAGGCACCTCGGTTTACTCAGCCGAGCTTTGATGATGCCAGCGCGCCACGGTTTGGGTCGGAGGAGTTTGTTGATGGTCCGTCGGTAGACGAATTCGATGCGGTTTCGCCGGAGGTTGTGGGGGCTTCCATCACGGTTGTCGAGGCGGTGGTGGCCTTTCAAAGCCCCAGCGCCGAGCAAAGTCATAACCAAAACCAAAACCAAAACCAAAACCAAAACCAAAACCAAAACCAAAACCAAGTGCAAAACCAACCTTCTGGGGACAGGGCTCACATCGATCCGCCTCAAACTCGCAGTGAGCGGGCTCAGGGCAAAGCTCCGGTGCAATCCTCGGTGGGATTGGCGTTTGTGGGTGTGGTGACGCGCAATGTGAGCCTGGTGCGGTTGGTCAGCGAGGTTGCTCGGGCCATCAGCGCCATTGGCAAAGTTACCGTTGAAGGTGAAGTGCATCGGCCCACAACCTCTGCTGCGGGCCGAACCTATTTCACATTGCGTGATCGCGCCGCTCAGTTGTCGGTGGCAATTCCATCGGCACGCCAAAAGTTTTGTCGAGTTAAAGATGGCGAACGAGTTGCGGTCACCGGCACGATTGAGTTTGTGTCGGACCGTGGGCAGTTGCAGTTGGTGGCCTCCGAAGTAACCCCGGTGGGCAGTGGCGCCATTGCCGCGATGATTGCTGAAGCCCGAGAACGTATGCGCGCAGATGGCCTCTTGGATCGTCGACGCAAGCCACTGCCGCTACTCCCAAATTGTGTAGGCATTCTCTGCGGGGCCGACGCTGCGGTGCGTAAAGACATCGAATCGGTGGTGGCCGCACGGTTCCCAGGATTTCCGGTGAAGTTCTTGGAGATCACCGTTTCGGGTGCCGGGGCGGTTGAATCGATCACTGCTGGCCTCTCGATTCTGATGGGTGATTCGACCATTGATGTGGTGGTACTGGCTCGCGGTGGTGGGGACGCCACGCAGCTGTTGCCGTTCTCTGATGAGTCGCTGTGTCGTGTGATTGCAGCTTCGACCAAACCCGTGATCTCGGCAATTGGGCATGACGGGGATCGTCCGCTGAGTGACGAAGTGGCCGACCATCGTGCTGGTACGCCTTCGATCGCTGCGGCTATGGTGATTCCGCAACGAGCCCTGTTGGCGGAGCGGATCGATCGATCGCTTGACGCTGCCTATGAAGGTTTGCACCGTCGGTTGGAACGACGCGGTGCGGGTCTTGCCCAAATCTCGTGGAGCACGGCATTGGATCGACGAATTGGGCGGGCCGAAATGCGCCTGCAGGCAGTTGATGTGGAGCGGGCCATGGAACGCCTCGACGCTCGATCCATCACCCGGCTACAGAGGGTGGACTGGCAACGCCCGATTGAGCATCGGTTGGCTCGTGCGCAACAGTCCTTATCTTCTGTGCACATTCGAATTGAGGGTCTGTCCCCCGTGCGTGTGCTTGAGCGTGGCTATGCCGTAGTTCGTGACGCCAACGGTCAAGTGTTGCGCGATAGCTCACAGGTTGTTGCTGGTTCCGTAGTATCGATGTCCCTCGCCCGGGGGTCGGTGATTGCTACTGTCGAATCCGCCCATCCTGATCCCGCCCATCCTGAGGTTATCCAGGCATCTGACGCCGAACCTCGAAGCGGCATCACGTTAATTTCCGCCACCAAAGCACCAATCGGATCAACACCAATCGAATCAGCACCAATCGAATCAATACTTCCCCCATCTGTAGACGCGCTTGACCAAACCGTGTCGGAACCTCAAGAGCCCCACGATGACTAGCGCACCCGCAACCACCGCAAATGCAACCACAGCCGACGAACTAGCCAAGCGGACGTTTGAAGACCTCGTCGGCGAATTGGAAACAGTCGCTGCGGCAATGGACCGTGGTGATATTGGTATCGAAGAGGCTGCTGATCTGTACAGTCGCGCCTCTGCACTGCATGCCGCCGCCCACGATCGTTTGACCGCCGTCCAGGCTCGACTCGCTACGCTTCGCAACACCGCAGGCGGACAAGGGTGACGCGTTCGTCGTTTCCGCGGGTTCGGGCTAACCGAGGAGCATCACCGCAGCTTGGTTCTTTCGCTGCGGTTACTCTTGCGCTTGTAGGACTTTCGGTTCCCGTTGCTTCGCAATCATTTGCCCAAGATGGCGGACGAGTTGGAGTCAATCCCCAAACGGTAGTTATCGATACAGTTACTCCGCCGACAACCACCGCTTTATCAGTCGCCACGATTCCTCCAACGACCACAACAACTACCTCCACCGCAGTCCCCGTTTTGGCGCCCGTCGTCACCGCGGTGGTTGTTGGCAGCCCCACCCTAAGTGGTTCGCCGACGAGTGTGGTTTCGGCCGTTGGCGTTCAATCGACAACAACCCCCCCAGCAGTAACCGCTACTCCCGGAGCAGCGATCACGCTCCCACCGATCTCGTCTGATGCTACGAACCCAATCGGGGTTTCGAGCACCACTGTTCCGTCGGTCCCAATCAACGTCCCAACCAATCTCCCGACGACCACGCTGAAGCCAGCAAAAACCGCACCGACTATAACCATCTTCCGATCAGCCGTCACCCCAGCGGAACTTCGGGCTCAGGTTGATGCTGCGCTCGCTCCTATCGCAGGAATAAGTGCGTTTATTACTGTTGAGGGGTTCGGGACGGTTGCTGAGCGCGAAGCTGACACGGGGAGAATTCCGGCATCAACGCAGAAGATCTATGCCGGTGCCGCCTCGCTCCTGCAGATCGGTCCTGAAGCAACGTTCCTCACCGAGATCCGTTCATCGGCCACGCCAGCAAACGGAGTCTTGTTGGGTGACCTCGTGGTGCGAGCTGGGGGTGATCCATCTCTGAGCGCAAGTGGGCTGAACGATTTGGCCATGCAAGTGGCCAAGACAGGACTGAAAACGGTGAGCGGGGGACTGGTTGTCGACGAAACTCGCTACGACAGTCTTCGCGTTAACCCCGGCTGGAAAACCAAGTTCACGCCAGGAGAAGTAGGTGTGCTTAGTGCTTTTTCGGTCGACGGGAACCATCGTGGTTCATCTGCACTGGATCCTGCCCTGGCTAATCTGGTGACGTTCCGGGCTGCGCTCAAGGCCAATGACGTCGTTGTCCTCGGTGGCGATCGAACCGGGACCCTGGGAAGCGGCGGGCCAGTACTGGCAACTCGGACCTCAGCGCCGCTGCGGGATTTGGTCTCCTTCGCTATGAAGAAGTCCGACAACACCTATGCCGAGTTGTTGATGAAAGAAATTGGTGCCCATGCTGGTAATGGGTCAACGGCTGGTGGCATTGGTGCGGTGCGGGGCCAGTTCGATCGATTCGGGATTGCTCCACCGCAGATGGTGGACGGCTCCGGGTTGTCGTCGCTCAACCGGTCTACCGCTCGTCAACAGGTGCAGTGGCTATCTAAGATCCGCACGAGCTCAATCGGCCCTGCATTTCGAGCAACCCTGCCCACTAGTTGTTTCGATGGAACTATGAAGAGCCGGTTCTGCGGAACCACTGCCGCTAACAAGGTTGTGGCAAAGACGGGAACGCTCGATTTCACTACCGCACTTGCTGGTTACACCTCAACGGCAAACGGCCGAGTGGTCACCTTCTCGATGATTGGCAACAATCTCAAGTCCACGTCGGCAGCGCGTTTGGCCATGGATAAGGCGCTGATAGCCGTTACGTCCGCCAACTTGTAAGCGCACAGAGAATTTAACGGCTGGCGGAGTGGTACTCGCGGTTGGGGATTTGACCGGTGGCCATGGCGAGACGGTTGGTGAAGTTGTACATGGCTGAGATCTCGGCGACGTCCCACACCTCTTCCCGGGTTAAGCCCAACGCAATGAGTTGCTCGATATCGGCCGGTGTGGTTTTCGTCGGCTCAAGGGTAATCTTCTCGGCGTATTCGCAAATGGCGGTGGTTCGCTCATCGAGCCCGGCACGGCGCCAATCAAGGGTGATGCGATCAGCTTGAACAGGATCGCCCATGGCTTCGCGCAACGCCGCGCCATGAGCCACAAGGCAGTACAAACAACCGTTGGACATCGACACCACAACGGCGATCATTTCTCGATCCGCAGCCGACAGGTTTTCACTCGGCACGTGCAACTGTTTGAAGTGGCTAAACCACGCCCGAAAGTGATCCACTCGAAACGTGAAGGCCTGAAAAACGTTCGGAATGAAACCCAACGCCGATTCGGCCTTCCCAAACAGCTTGGCCACATCCTCGGGGAGCTCATGGCGCTCAGCAACGGGATACCAACTAATTTCACGATCATCACGCATCCGCCCACACTACGACCGGGCCCAGGGCTCACCAAACCCAACGCTCACCAAACCCAAAGCCTCATGGTATGCGGGACTGGAACCTACCGCTCGCAGTATGACTGCGGTACGATTGAGCCATGGGAGTGGAGAAATTCAGCGTTTCATTTGACCCAGAGCTCGGTCGACAGGTGAGGGCTTTGGCTTTGGCCGAGGATCTGACGGTTTCTGCCTTTTTAGCTGAGGCAGCGAGGGAGCGGGTTCGACAGGCGTTGCTGCAAGATTGGGTTGACGAAGCGGCAGCAAAGCTGGGCAAGTCGAGTGAGGAATTAGCAGACATAGGCAAGGGCATTTTGGCTAACGAAGCGATTGACACGGGGGTGCCCCGTCGCCGGAAGGCCGCTGCTTGATGCCGGTAGTTCTTGATGCTGGTGCGCTCATTGCGATCGATCGATCTGATGCGAGGGTGAACGCAATTCTGGCTGAAGCGCGGCGAACTGGTCAGCAACTCCGGGTTCCTTCAGGAGTGGTAGCTCAGGCATGGAGGGGAGGGTCTCGTCAGGCAGTTTTGAGCAGAATGCTGAAAACGGTCAAGGAGTTTCCCTTGGATGAGGAGGGTTCCCGGAGAGCTGGTGAACTTTTGAAGCGGTCAAACACGAGCGATGTGATTGATGCAAGCGTCGTGGATCTTGCGCGATCTGGGGATGTCGTGCTCACGTCGGATCCGGCTGACATTGAACACCTTGCTCGTACAGCACGAAAGCGGTTGCTCATCGTCTCGGTCTAGTCCCTGTCAAGTCACTTGGCCACGATGAACGTTCGGCTCTAGAGTTTGGCGACAGCGGGAAGAACGGTACTTCCGGCGAGATTGATTGCGTCGAAGAGTTCAGCGTCGGGCAGGCCGCCCATGTCGAACATTAAGATTTGTGTATCGAGATGCAACATCTCTTTGATGGTTCCCATTCGGTCGACCACTTCTGCCGGTGAGCCACACATCGCGGTGTTGGCAATCAGCGTGTCGAAGTTGAATCCACCAAGTCCCTGCATCGTGCCGCCCGACGAGGTTGCTTGCAAATCGTTGACCCATTCGATGTAGGCGCGATACCGAGGTTCCCAAATTTGCCGTGCTCGCTGCGACGACTCATGAATGTAGGTATGTGTACAACATCCAATACGTTTGCCCGAAGCCGGATGGCCCGAAGCCGGATGGCCGTAGTGCTCCCATCGGGCTTCGTAGAAATCAACGGCTTTGCGGAACATGTCGATCGTGCGTGCCTTCGAACAACGAGTGCAACCAAAAGGTCACTCGCAATGCAACCTGGCGTGCGTGCAAGCTCGTTTGCCCCGATGCTTTGCGGGTGCGCTTCTGGTGTTGCGCTTCTGGTGTTGAGCTCCTGAGGTGAGCTTGTGGTGTTGAGCTCCTGAGGTGAGCATGTGATGTTGTGCCGCTCAAAAGCCTGGGTGGATGGAAGAGGGCTTGATGATGCAGACTCTCACCTATGACTGATCTTGCTGAATCAACCGCTACCTCCGTCGAATCGAAAGGCGAAACGGTAAACAACTCCGACGGTACGCACTTCAGAACGTGTCCGCTGTGCGAGGCGACGTGCGGGCTGGAGATCACCGTCAAGGGAGGCAAGGTGGCGCGTATCCGGGGCGACATGGAAGATGTGTTCTCCAAGGGGTTCATTTGTCCCAAGGGTTCAACGGTCAAAGATCTTGATGATGATCCTGATCGATTGAAGCTACCGCTGATTCGTACCCCACATGCCGACGGCAAATCCAGCACGTGGCGTGAAGTCAGTTGGGAAGAAGCGTTCGCCGAGATCGATCGTGGACTTAAGGACGTGCGAGCGAAACATGGAAACGATGCGGTGGCGATCTACCTCGGTAACCCGAACGCGCACAGTTTAAGTAGTGCACTGTTTAGTGGAGGCTTCGTAAAGTCGCTGCGAACCAAGAATGTGTACTCAGCTTCAACGGTCGATCAGATGCCCAAGCAGTTGAGTGCGGGATTGATGTTTGGCAATCTGCTGTCGATCCCCGTGCCCGACATTGACCATACCGACTACCTCATAATGCTCGGAGCTAATCCGTACGAGTCAAACGGTTCGTTGATGACCGCCCCTGATATGCCGCGGCGAATCGAAGCGTTAAGGGCCCGCGGTGGCAAGCTCGTCGTTGTTGATCCACGCCGAACAAAGACAGCCGATCAAGGCGAGCACGTTGCAATCAAGCCCGCCGGTGATTCACCGTGGCTGCTCTCACTACTACACACCGTCTTTGAAGAAGGCCTCGTCAAGCTCGCTCACTATGAGCAGTATCTCAACGGTCTCGACATCATCAAGGCCATTGCTACGGCAACAGAGTTTTCGCCCGAAGCAACGGCTGCTGCGACAGGAATCGACGCCGAAACCACTCGTCGTATCGCGCGAGAACTCTGTGCAGCTCCAACGGCCGCGGTCTACGGACGAATCGGCACCTGCAACCAAGCGTTCGGCACCATGGCGAGCTGGTTAATCGACGTCCTCAATGTGGTGAGTGGAAACTTGGATCGCGTGGGTGGGGCAGTGTTCCCGAAACCGGTAACCGGAGGGGCAAATCAGCGTGGAACCGGTGGCAAAGGGCGCGGCGTGATCACCGGTCGCTTCACCTCGCGTGTACGCAACTCGCCTGAGGTGTTCGGCGAATTCCCCGCATCATCCATGGCCGAAGAGTTGACCACGCAAGGCCCCGGACAGATCAAAGCGTTCTTCACCATCGCTGGCAATCCGGTGCTGAGTGTGCCAAACAGCGATGCGCTCGATGCAGCACTACCCAACCTTGAGTTCATGGTTTCTTACGACATGTATCTCAACGAGACGACAAAGCACGCGCACGTAGTGCTCCCCGCTCCAAGAATTTTGGCCAAATCGCACTACGACGTTTCGCTCTATGCCTTAGCTATTCGTAGCGTCGCCAACTACTCAGCACCGGTGTTCCCACTACATGATTACGAAATGGCCGAATGGGAAGTCTTCACTCGCCTCGCTGCCATTGCGTCAGGACTCGGAACCGAAGTAGATCCCGCTGCACTCGACGAAAGCAATCTGCTCGATTCGGTGAACAAGCTCACGCAAACCGAAGGTAGCGGCATCACCGGGCGCGACCCTCAAGAGATCATGACCATGCTCGGTTCCATCGCCGGACCAGAACGCCAACTCGACCTCTCGCTGCGCACTGGACCGTTCGGTGATCACTTCGGAACACGCGAAGGAACCGCGCTTGAACCTTTGCTTTTCGAACCAACCTCACTCGAGCAACTCCGAAACAATCCTCACGGTGTCGATTTCGGTGCATTGCGTTCCCGCCTGCCCGAGGTGTTGCGCACCCCAACGGGTCTCATTGAACTTGCACCACCATCTCTCATTGACGACGTGGCCCGCCTGAGAAGTTCACTAGCTCAAAGTTCTCTATCCCAGGGTGAAGTTCTTGGCGCAACGCCAGATCAGGCTCCGCTTTCGTTGATTGGGCGCCGTCACATCAGGTCTAACAACTCGTGGATGCACAACGTTCGCGTGCTCGTCAAGGGCAAGCCACGTTGCACCATGCACATGCATCCCGAAGATGCCACAGTTCGATCGATTGTTGAAGGTGCGATCGTGAAGGTTCGTTCGTCGGTGGGAGTGCTTCATGTTGTCGCGGAGCTGACCGATTCGATCATGCCCGGTGTGGTGTCGATTCCTCATGGATGGGGACACGATCACGATGATGCGCGCATGACGATCGCGGCACAAAACGCTGGGGTGAACACGAATCGACTGGTGCCGAGCGACGCTATTGATGTCCTTTCGGGTAACGCAGTTACGAACGGAATCGAAGTTTTCGTAACTCTGTAGATTCGTGCCGATATCAGTTCACCGTGATCCGTGTTTTGCGATGCGATGCGATGCGTTGCTTCGCGAGGTTCGTTGCTCATCGTTCTGCGTTGCGAACGGTATCCGTACCTCGCTCATTTTGCTCCCGTTCGTTTCTGTTTTTGAGTCGGCTGTCATCGGTTGAACGTGATCGAACCTTGAGTGTTTTGACGATTCTTCGATGCAGAGAAGCAAAAATTCGGATCGTTTTACGCTTGCTGCGCCCTCAAATCGAAAGCAAAAACCTTTCAAAACACTCAATTTAGTGTGCGTACATAGTATCAACGAGAACGGCCACAAGGGTGTCTTCTCTAAATGTATGTGCGCTTTCTAAAAAACAGAACCCAGTACTGGCGCGGGTTGTGGGGTTGTGACAACAGCACATCCCAATGTTTGCAGGGGAATGCTTGACTTTTGCTCAAATGTCATGTCTTCTGTCAATCGCCCAAACGACACGCCCAGGAGGCACGGGAATGAATAAGACAGAATTGATCGAAGCAGTAGCCGCAAATGCAGAACTAACAAAGGCAAAAGCAGACGACGCCGTCAACGCGTTGCTTGCCGTTATCGAAGCCACGGTAAAGGGCGGCGACAAAGTCACCATTCCTGGTTTCGGAACCTTCAGCGTCTCGGAGCGTAAGGCTCGTACGGGTCGCAACCCACAGACCGGTGAGACGATCAAGATCGCCGCATCAAAGGCACCAAAGTTCACGGCCGGTTCCGGTTTCAAGGCCGCTCTCAATCCAAAGAAGGCTGTCAAGGCAGCCGCCGCCAAGCCCGCTGCTAAGAAGGGTAAGTAAATATCATGGCACCAACCAAAAAAGCTGCTGCACCTAAGGCTGCAAAGCCAGCGAAGGCAGTAAAAGCTGCAAAGGCCGCGAAGCCAGCCAAGGCTGCGAAAGCTGCAAAGCCAGCAAAGGCTGCAAAAGCTGCAAAGCCAGCCAAGGCTGCAAAGCCAGCCAAGGCTGCAAAGCCAGCGAAGGCAGTCAAGGCAGTCAAGGCTGCTAAGCCAGCGAAGGCCGTTAAGGCTGCGAAGCCAGCGAAGGCCGTTAAGGCAGTCAAGGCTGCTAAGCCGGCCAAGGCTGCTAAGCCAGCGAAAGCCGTAAAGGCTGTCAAGGCCGTTAAAGCCGCAAAGCCAGCGAAAGCCGTAAAGGCCGTTAAAGCCGCAAAGCCAGCGAAAGCCGTAAAGGCTGTCAAGGCTGTTAAGGCCGCGAAGCCTGCGAAGAAAGCCGTAAAGGCTGTTAAGGCCGCGAAGCCTGCGAAAGCCGTTAAGGCTGTAAAGGCCGCGAAGCCTGCAAAGAAAGCTGCAAAAGCTGTTAAGGCTGCAAAGCCAGCCAAGAAAGCTGCTGCAAAGAAGTAAGCACCTCGCTTCGAGGTTCTAGGTTCTAGAACTGGTCGAAGCGTTTCGTCACCCAACGGTCGACGATTACAACCGAGTTTGCTTGAACGCCTTGCCGGCTCACCCGTCGGCAGGGCTTCTTGCTTTCTAACGGTGGTTGTAAGTGCCGAACGATCGCATTGCTCGGCACTTTCCGAACTTGGAGCATTTAGAGAAACTCCGCGCTAGAGCCGACTGATGTGTTTAAACGCCTCGCCTGCTTTTACGCCACAAAGCTTTCCTGCCTCAGCGGCCCGCTCAAGTACTGCGTCACGAAACTGCGAAATCTCATGATGCTCATCGGCTCCACTGTCGGCCGGTAAAGATGCAGACCCACTGTTGATGCGCATGGTGGTCGCGTACTGGCTTTCATGAGCCAACAGCGCGCGCAACTTTTCCTCGATCACCGTGTCGATGGTTTCAACATGGTCGGGCTCGTCTGCTTCCCAAAGCAAAAGTGAAACGGGGCGATGCGGTGCGAGTTGTTGTTCCGGGAAAAACTTCGGATCACGTGCGGCCACGATGCCATCGGTGGTGAGAAATCCGGCATGGCGATGATCGGGATGAATCCGGTATCGGCGCCAAGGGTCGTGCCCCAACACCACATCCGGTGTGAACTTACGGATCCAAAATGCAACCTCCCACCGCTGACGGAGCCCCGAATCCAACTCCCCGTCGATCCAACCAAGAAACTGCACATGTTCCGGTGACGTTCCGCCAAGCAACCGCGCTGCTTCGCGTTGTTCGCGTTGGCGTGTCACTACTAACTCCGCTTGATCAGTGTCTGGATCCCACGTGCCTTTCGATCCGTCGGTAAGTACCAAGTGAAAAATTTCGCAACCCGCCTTCGCCCATTTGGCCAATGTACCTCCGCAGCCGAACTCCACATCGTCGGGATGGGCGCCGATCGCTAGGGCTCGCTTCGGAACTGCAAGGTTGGTAGTGACCGCAGAAAGGATGGGCAGGGCATAGGAGTCTGGAACGCTCATGGCCAACCACCGTAGTGGGCTGCTGTGTCCACAAGGCTAAACTCAACCGGCTCCTGATTGCCGGCGACTCCATCTCCGCTTCGCTTCAAATCCCACCAAAGTATCCTTTCCGACCGGCAAGTGCCGATGGGGGACTCAGGCGATTACGCGCACCTGCACTAGTAGTGCAGGGAAGCGTAAGTCATTGCTTAGTGTTTTGACCTCAGTTGCCAGCACCAACGCGGAAAGTGCCGCCAGGACACTAGGCAATGATTTACGCGCACCTGAACTAGCTTGTAGTCGTGTCGACGCCCAAAGGCCCTCAATCGGGCTTACAAGCCGAAAATACGCGTTCGCTCGGGACTGCGGTGCTCATCCCAATCAAAGCCTTCTCGGAGGCAAAGAAGCGCCTCTCATCAAGAGTGACCTCAGCGGATCGCAATGCTCTGGCTCGGGCTATGGCAGCGCAAGTGATTTCTTCCGCCCAACCAATGCCGACCTTTGTGGTGTGTGACGACGCAGAAGTTGGCGCATGGGCGCTCGATCACGGTGCGTTCGTGTTGAGCGAACCAGGCCGTGGATTAAACGGAGCGGTCGCCGCCGGAGTTTCTCAGCTTCGCGAACGAGGCTTTGATCGAGTGGTAATCGCGCATAGCGATCTCCCACTGGCCGTTGATTTGGCATGGATTGCCTCCTTCGACGGGATCACCATCGTTCCTGATCGATCAGCTCGCGGCACCAACGTCATCTCGATCCCACTTTTGATTGCAGGGCCCGCCCGCATTGAAGAGACGGTGCAAGGTTCGCCGATCGAGGATTTCAGATTTTCCTACGGTGCGGCATCGTTTGAGCGACACGTAGCCGAAGCCCAAAGACTTGGGTTCCGGGTTCGTGTCGTTCCGAACTATCGCCTCAGTGCCGACGTGGATCTACCCGGTGATCTCCGTACAGCCACCGCAGCGCATGCCTGGCCGATTCTTCGCAACTCCTAAGCCTGCTCTTAGGCCGATTCGACGTTGCCGGCAGCGACTGCCTGTTGCTTACTGGTCACAACTCCTGGGCTCTGCTCGTCGGTGAGGGCGAAGGTTTGCCACGGGTCGGTGGAGTCCGCAGCGAAGGCCACCGACTCAGGATGCTGACCAAACACGCCAAGAGAAAGCACGGAGGTTGCCTTGCCATCGCCGGTGCTACTTGGGTTGTGTACGCCCCAAAGTTGGTAGGTATGGCCCTTTGGCAACTTCGGAAGGTCGCCACCTAACAGGTAACCCTTGCCATCAGCGCCCACAATAACCTTGGCCAACCTTGCCCCTGAAGTTGAGGTCAATGTGACGGTTTTCGTCGTAGGAGCAAGAAGCAGTTTTTCTAAGCGCACATCACGATTAGCCGCGGCAGCTAACTTTGTTTGGAGTGCATTGGCTCGGCTTTTCTCGGCCTGTGCTGCATCAGAGAATTGTACCTGCTGAAGCTTTGCCGCCGTTGCTTCGCGCTGCAGCGAACGGTTTGAGCCGTTCAAGCGCACAACGCTAAGTCCCAACCCAACGATGGCTACTGCTGCAAACGCCATGACAGCTCGACTGGCGAAACCGGGAAGGGCAAAAGCGCTACCGCGAGACTGCCGTCGGCCAAATTTTCCTTTGCCGCTTTCTGGTATTGCTCCGGGGCGGGCGGGCACTGGACTTGCCACAGGCTGGCTTGGCTGCGGACGTGGCCCGGCCGCAGGCGACCAGTTCGCAGTTGAGCGATCTACAGGGCGAAGTTCGGGCATCGCCAAAGCTTCTTCGGTAGGTGAACGGTCGTCGAGCAACGCTTCGATACGCAACCACAACGGTGCCGGTGCCTCTCCCGGACTTGCCGCAATGGCTGCGGCGACATCGTGGTGGCGTTGCACTTCAGCTCGTGCCGCGGGGGAACGGAGGAGATAGGCATCGACCAGTTTTCGTTCGTCTTCGTTGACAGCATCGAGGGCGTAGGCGCCCAATAGGTCATCGAGGTCGTGGTCGGTCATGATTCCTTCTCGTCTTTGTGTGACATTCCGGTTGTAGCAGAATCTTGCGGTGTTCGAAAGCCCACATACTGTTGGGAGCGGGTACTGGTATTTGAAGTATTGCGGTGCAGCGTTTGTTGATCCGCCGGTTCGTTGGATCGATCCCAAGATGTGGAGAAACCTGTTTCGTTAGAAGCATCTGGAGCGCTGTGTTCCCCGTCGAAACGAAGATCACCAAGCGATCGACGTAACGTGGTTAAACCTTTACGGATTCTGCTCTTGATGGTTCCCTCGGGTTCGCCCAACGCTACGGCAACCTCAGTGTAGGTATGGCCACCGAAGTAGGCCATGTTGATGGCTTGGCGTTCACCTTCAGGGAGCTCGCATATGGCCTGTTGCACCCGATCGGCAACCGTGAGATCCCAAATCTCCCGATCGAGGTCGGCGTCGGTGTTGGTTCGGTCGTTCAGTATGCGCTCTTCGCGCCCTCTTCGAGCGGCCTCGGCACGAATGGTGTCGACGGCTTTGCCGTGCGTTTTGAGGAGAAGCCATGTCCGCAGCGAAGCCCGCTCCGCATCGAAGGACTCCGGATTGCGCCACAGCTGGAGAAAGACATCTTGCACTACATCCTCTGCGCGCTTGGTATCGATAAGAAGACGCTCGGCGAGCCGAAACGCTTGTCCGCCATGTCGGTGGTAGACCTCAGCGAGTGCGCGCTGCTGCCCCCTACCTATAGCGACGACTAAAACGGCATCGCTGTCTTCTGAAGAGATGAACTGCACAGTTTGTATCCGTTCCTGATTGCTCTGTTGGATGACAGATTTCAGAATTTCTTCTGCGATCTTAACGAATGTTTCCAAAATGTTGGTCTTTGCTGCTCCAGTGATCGGTCTTGGGTTTCGCCTTTGGCAAAAGTCCCTTTGAGCTTGGTTTGAGCTTGGTCTGAGGGCATGTCTGAGAGCATGTTTGAGGGCATGTTTGAGGGCATGTCTGGGGAGCTGGTCTGAGCTTTGGTCTATGCAAAGTCTGCAGTTGGGTTTTTGGTTTTCGTAATCGACATGGAGGGGGCTCTTCGTTACCGGATGGCAAAAAGTTTGCAAAAGTTTTGATCCGGATTGGCTCGCGGCTCCGAAAGAGATTCATGCCGAGAAACTTCGGCACCACCCACTCTTGCAAACCTGTTCAGTTGACCAGATAGGTCACCAAGGTTGCGAAGTCTTCGAAAGGAAGTTCCAATGGTCCCCCTAACTTTACAAAGTTCGTTGCAACCACAATCCCGTAATCAGTCGCTACGCCTGATGGCCACCGGACTTGTCTCGGTGGTTACTGTTGGTCTCGCTGTTTCTAGCGGTGGAGTAGCCAATGCGGCAAGCAAGACGGTGGCGGTCAAAGCGGCCAAAGCGGCCAAAGCCGCCAAAAAAGACATTGTGGACACCGCAGTTGGCGCTGGATCTTTCAAAACTTTGGTTGCCGCCGTTCAGGCCGCTGGCTTGGTGGACACCTTGAAGAGCGCAGGACCATTCACCGTGTTCGCTCCTACCGACGCAGCTTTTGCGAAGCTGCCAAAGGCCACGCTGGATGGTTTGCTCGCCGATAAGAAGGCACTCGCCGACATTCTCACTTATCACGTTGTCGCTGGCAAAGTTCTTGCGAAAGACGTAGTGAAGCTCAACGGTCAGTCTGCTGTAACGGTGAACGGTGCCAAGGTGGCCATCGCCGTTTCGGGTGGCAAAGTAACGTTGAACGGAAGCGTGAACGTTTTGACGACTGACGTGCTCGCATCGAACGGCGTCATCCATGTCATCGACACCGTTTTGCTTCCACCGCCAACCCCGAAGCCTGCGCCAACGACACCTCCAGTAACTACCCCGGCATTGAAGGACATCGTCGACACTGCCGTTGCCAATGGTTCGTTCAAAACTCTTGTGGCAGCTGTGACGGCAGCTGGTTTGGTTGACACCCTCAAAGGCGCCGGTCCCTTCACCGTGTTCGCCCCGACCGATGAAGCGTTCGCCAAGATTCCTAAGGCAACGCTCGATGGTTTGTTGGCCGACAAGAAAGCCTTGACTGACGTCCTTACCTACCATGTGGTTGCTGGCAAAGTTCTCGCTGCCGACGTGGTGAAGCTCAATGGTCAATCTGCCAAAACCGTGAACGGCGCTTCGGTTGCTATTGCTGTTACCGCCGGCAAGGTCACCTTGAATGGAAACGTCAACGTTGTCCTCACAGACGTAGTGACCTCCAACGGCGTGATCCATGTGATTGATGCAGTGTTGCTTCCACCCGCAGCTCCAGCGGCAGCTCCTGCAGCGGTAAAGGGAAACATTGTCGACGTAGCCGTAGCCGATGGCCGATTTAAGACCTTGGCTGCTGCACTAGGCGCCGCTGGCTTGGTTGACACACTGAAGGGTGCTGGTCCATTCACGGTTCTTGCTCCTACCGACGCAGCATTCAACATCCTTCCAAAAGAGACGCTTGCTGCATTG
The DNA here is from genome assembly GCA_043743435.1 of Acidimicrobiia bacterium. Classification (GTDB taxonomy): domain Bacteria; phylum Actinomycetota; class Acidimicrobiia; order Acidimicrobiales; family JANYDT01; genus JANMZO01. The sequence goes on along the minus strand of JAYTWN010000364.1, from coordinate 2,863 downwards.
CTCAAGCCAGAAAACAAGAAGCTCCTTACCGACATCCTCACCTACCACGTCATCCCCGGCAAGATCACTGCCGCAGACATTGTCAAGAAGCATGACTACGTTACGGTGAACGGCAAGACCGTACGTGTACGTATCGCTAACGGTTTCGTCTACATCGGCGGTGCACAGGTACTGATCACTGATGTTGCAGCAACCAATGGTGTCATCCACGTGATCGACACGGTACTCATCCCCTAGGGACAGGCCCGGTAGCCGCGGCGGGGAATCGAAATGATCCCCGCCGCGGCGCGTCCGAGCTTGGCGCGTAGACGAGCGATCGTTACTTCAACCACATGCTCTTCACCTTCGCCGTTCCACACCAAGGTGAGCAGTTCTCGCTTTGAAATGACTTGCGGGCGACGGGCCAACAGCACAGCGAGCAGGCTTGCTTCCCGGGCCGAGAGCGTGGTTTGATTTCCGTCAACGGTAACCTTTGTGCCCTGCTGAATAAGCGGAACCGAACCAAGGGTCATGGGCCGTTTGTCACTGAGGAGTGAATCGCTAAGCGCACGAATCATCGGACCGAGCCGGTATTTCTCCGGGACAATACACGAGGAAATACCAACCTCTTTGGCCGCAGCAGCGCAGACCGGGCCCACCATCACGGCAAGGACCGCAGAACTCAGCGCACTCCGCACCTGATGCTCAAGGCCCATCTCCGTAGCAATCAACAACAGGTTGCGAACGGCCGGAGCACTCGTAAACGTCACCGCATGAACACTGTGATTGACAATGGCCTGGATCAACGTTTCCGCAGCGAAGGACGACTCCGGAAGAATCCAGCGATAGATCGGAATTTCGATCACATTTGCCCCGGCGTCTTTGAGTGCGGAGATGGCTAGGGGGCTGTCATCACCGTGACATTGAAAAGCCACACGCTTTCCGGAGATGTCCGTAGCAATGATTAACTCGATCAACTCCGACATCAGTTCTGAAGCGGCACGCGCGGTCACTTCGAGACCCGCCTGATGCGCTGCGGCGGAAGCTTTGGGTCCTCGGGCGAAGATGCTAGAACTATCAAGCGCTCCGTGAAGTGCCTCGCCCAACCCCCAACTTTCGGCAGCCGATAGCCAAGCGCGCATGCCAATTCCGGTGTTGGCTACCACGATGTCCGGTGGCTCAAGGATGACTTGTTCTGTAGCTCGTCGTAGATCTTCGGCCGATCCAAGGGGAAGCGTTTTGATCGTCGGTCCGTGAAGCACGGTGGCTCCACGTCGAGCTAGGAGCTCTGCCTGCTCTTCCCAGCGGCGATCCGCCGTGATTCCTACGGCGTAACCAGCCAAACTGTACGGATCGGTTTCCGGTCGCCTAGCTGTTTGCGAATCAAACGTTGGCGGACTCTCGGTAGTTGTCACTGCATCAGTTGGTGCCGTCATTCCTACCATTGTCGGGGATGCATGTTTCGCCCTCGTTTCCTGGGGAGGACAACCACGTAAGCGCTTCGTTTCGCGGCTTTCTTGGAATTGGCGGCCAGCGACTCTTCATTTTTGACGGGCCCCATCTCCGCTCCGCTTCGAGTCCCGCCAGAACTTCCTTTTCAACCGGAAAGCCGGATCGGGGACTTCTCAAGTTTTGTCCCGGGGCCGGACTCTTCAACCATATGCTGGAACCCGTCTACTTCCGAACAGCGACTACGGACACAGCGCACTGTTTGTAGTTGGGTTCCCGAGAAAAGGGATCGAACTCGGCGAGGGTGAGATCGTTGGCGCATCGCTCAGCGAAGTGAAAGGGCATAAAGACGTGGCCGAGACGTAGCGTGGCAGTAGTACGTACACGTATTGGTTCGGTTTTGCCTCGTCGTGAGGCCAGGCGAACGAAGTCACCGTCGGCCACGCCTAAGCGCAATGCATCCGGGCGGGAGATGTCTATCCATGCTTCAGAGATCAACTTGTCAAGGATGGCGACCTTGCCGGTCTTCGTCCGCGTATGCCAATGTTCCACGGTGCGACCGGTGTTGAGAATGAACGGGTACTGGGCGTTCGGTGGCTCGCTCATGGGTATGGGGGTGACAGGACGCAAGACCACTTTTCCATCTGACGTATTGACCACGCCATCGGTATAGAGCCGAGCAGTTCCCATGGGTTTTGGGTTCGCTATCGCTGGGTGGTTCGTGGCTTCCGAGCCTTCCGACGGGCAGGGCCACTGGATTCCCCCGACGGCTTCTATGCGAGCATACGTCATACCCGAGTAGTCACACGGACGGCCCGCGGACACTCGGGTCCAATCGTTGAAGGCGTCTTCAGGGGTGACCCAATCGGCGAAGAGTTCATCGCAAACACCCCAGCGGGTTGCGATGTCGAGGAACAACTGAAAATCAGAACGGGCATCACCGGGAGGCATCACCGCGGCTCGGGCACGGCTCGCCCTACGTTCGGAATTCGTATAGGTGCCATCCTTTTCACCCCAAATAGCTGCGGGTAACACAATGTCGGCGAGCAGGGTCGTGGGGGTTTCGAAACCGTCCTGCACCACCAAAAGTTTTAAGCTCCGAAGCGCGGTCTCGAGGCGAGCACGATCCGGGAACGACACAATCGGGTTGGTGCCGATTACCCACAGCGCCTTGATCGAGCCGGCGAGAATGCCATCGACAATATCGGGATACGCCTTGCCTCGTGCCGTGGGCAGACGGTCTTCGTTGACACCGAAGAGCTCGGCTAACTCGGTGCGATGGGCGGGGTTTTCGTAACCGCGGTAGCCGGGCATGGAAGCGGTGAACCCGGTTTCGCGCGTACCCATAGCGTTACATTGGCCGGTAATGGAAAATGGTGACGATCCGGGTTTGCCGATGTTGCCTGTGATTGCCGCAAGCGTGTTCAGGAGCGTA
>JAYTWN010000363.1:0-2635 GCA_043743435.1 Acidimicrobiia bacterium | reverse complement strand
TTACGAACCTCAAGTACCCCTTTGGCGACGATCTGCAGTGCATCAATATCGAGGCCCGAATCGGTTTCATCGAGAATGGCGAAATCGGGTTCCAAAATGGCCATTTGCAGCACTTCGTTACGTTTCTTTTCGCCGCCGGAGAAACCTTCATTGAGATACCGGTTAGCGAAATCAGGGTCCATGCCCAAGCGGCCCATCCACTCCATAATGGAAAGTCGCAATTCCAGGGTGGAGAGATCAATGCCTTTGCGGGCGCTGAGGGCTTGGCGCATGAAGTTGATCACCGTGACGCCGGGGATTTCTTCGGGGTATTGGAAGGCAAGGAACATGCCGGCTTTGGCCCGGGCGTCGGTCTCCCATTCGCTGATATCGGTGCCTTTGAAACTCACGCTGCCCGAATCAACGGTGTATTCCTCGCTGGCCAGCAGCGCATTGGCCAGGGTAGATTTGCCGGAGCCGTTGGGGCCCATGATGGCGTGCACTTCACCGGCGTTGACGGTGAGGTTCACCCCGCGCAGGATTGGGAATGCCTCTTTCCCGGCGTCCTCGGTGGCCACGCTCACATGCAGGTCCTTCACAGAGAACAGCGGCGAAGAATCGGTGGCGGGGGCGGTACTCACGGACTCAATCCTAGTTTCTCCTATGTCCGTAGTGGAAACCCCTGTTTTTGATCTGACGGGCCCCATCTCCGCTTCGCTTCGAGTCCCGTCAGTGGGTTCTTTTCCAACCGGCAAGCCGGATTGGGAACCCTGTTTTTGATCTGGCGGGCCCCATCTCCGCTTCGCTTCGAGTCCCGTCAGTGGGTTCTTTTCCGACCGGCAAGCCGGATTGGGAACCCTGTTTTTGATCTGACGGGCCCCATCTCAAGCCCATCCCTCAACGGGGGAGATTGGCTTGTCAGGCTGTAGGGATGCGTTTTCGTCGTTCGCCCCGAGAGCATTTGTTGGATTCACGCTTTGGTCGCGCTCGATACCTTCTTTCCGGTTTCTGGGACGTTGGCACCTGGACCTTTGCGCTGATGTGCGTGGTCGTAGCGCTTTCGCGAGTGGTCGGTGGCAATGCGCCGGTGTTGCTGCAACCGCTCCAGGCCGTGCTGCCCGTGTTGTTTACCCCGATTTGGTTGGTGTTGTTTGTGGCTGTTGTGACTCGCCGTTGGCCTCAAGCCATCGTGGCTGGGTTGTTGGCGCTTACCCATTTTTTCAGCGTGAACCCTGCTCGTGCCGCGTTAACGAAGCCCTTCTGGTTGCCCAACGCCCCTACCCTTAGTGTGGCTCACTTGAACGTGTTTGTAGACAACAAAACTCCCGATGCCACCGTTGACGTGCTGCTACAGGCCAACGCTGATGTGTTGGTACTCAATGAGTTCACCGATTCGTTCTCCACTCGGCTGTTGGTGAAGGGAGCGTTTGAGAAGTATCCGTATCGGGCGTTAGTTCCTCGTCAAACCCCGTTTGGTGCGGCGATTTTTTCGAAGTACCCCTTCGACGATGTTCAGCGCGTGGGCAGGGCCCAGTTGCCTTCAGTTCGAATTGTGCTTCCCGAAGGTGATCTGGTTCGTGTGGTTGCTGCGCATCCGGAGGCACCTCTTTCTAGTGGCAGTTCGAGCTCCTGGGATCAGGATCTCAAAACCTTCGGCCGGCTGGTCGCCGATGCCGGTGGCGATGAGCCGGTGGCGTTGGTTGGCGATTTCAACGGCACTCGTTGGCAGCCGCCGTTTGGGCACCTTTTGGCCGGTTCGTTACGTGATGCTCACGAGACCATGGGTAAAGGTCTTACGTTCTCTTGGCCGGTGAAAAAGGGCTTAGTGCCGTTTGCTCGTCTGGATCACGCGTTGCATAGTGATCGTCTGTTCCCGTTAGCTATCACCGAACTGGCCGATGCAGGAAGCGATCATCGCGGGTTTGTGGCTAAGTTTGCTGTCCGTCGCCTTCCCCCGACACCCGTCATCGTTACCGGATCAGCCAAACAGCCCAAAGGGGACAAGGCGAACGAGACTGACAAAATCGATAAGCCGACGAAAGGCACCAAGGCCAAGAATGCGAAGAAAGCCAAGAAGGCTTCGCCGACGGCAGTGCCAACGGTTGCTCCATAGCGTCGAATGTCTCCGTTGGGTGTTGGGTGTTGGGCGTTCTCGGAGCTGAGTGCTACCAGCCCATTGAACCGGGAATTCCCTTAAACGGGCCAACGATGTTGTTGGTAATCCAGCCGCCGTAGAACCCACCGGGCTGGGGGATAACTTGTTCGCCGTCAACGAAACACGCATCCATTGGTCCTGCGTAAAACGACTGGTACTTAGCGATGGGTGCGAAGTCTGCGGTGGGATTTGGGTAGGCCCAGCCAACACGGTTCAGTATCGAATCACCCACCCGAACTGAGTAGTAAGTGGCAATACCTTTCCACTCGCAAAACGACGAGCCGTCGCCCTCAGAAGGCTGCACGTAGGTTGCATCAATATCGCTGGGTGGAATGTAGAACGCCGGCGGATGACTGGTCTCTAGCACTCGGTACGCAGCCGTAGTCGAGGCAATTAGGGTTCCGGCGAACACAATCTCGATTTTTGCAGTTGTCGCCTCCAGTCGAGGTGGACGAGGATATTCCCAAACCGATTCTTGGCCTGGGCCGATGGGATCTGGAG
>JAYTWN010000362.1:0-8517 GCA_043743435.1 Acidimicrobiia bacterium | reverse complement strand
GCCTCCTTTCCAACCGGCAAGCCGGATCGGGGACTCCAGCACCAGGCACTGGCAATCGGCCACCAGAACTACCTCTCAGGGCAAGCACCTCAGCCACCTAGACTCTTGTCGTCCAAAGAGTCGGGTTTTGAAAGCAGTCGAAATGGCTACAGCGCAACAGCCTCAAGAGCCAGGTCTCGACCATCGCGGCGAACGACGACTTAGCCCGAAGGAATCGGCACTTTGGTACACCGTCGCGGCGGTCACCTACATTGCGATCGGAACCTGGCAAAAGGTTTTGCTCACCTGGTTCATAGGACCCATGTGGGTGGTCGCTACCCTCACCTTTGGACCTCGGATCCACGATCGTATTCGAGGTCGCTCAAGCGAAGCAAAGACCGTCGGCCAACCCGATAGCTCGACACGAGCGATACCCGCGAGCCCGGCACACTCAGCGAAAGACACAACCCTATGAGTTGGGCTGCGCATCAGTTTGAGACCTACGCCGTAATGGCCCACCTCCCCAAGAAAATGCGAGGAAAGGTGAGCTACTTGGGTGTGTACCTTGGTGACTTCTTCCCCGACTTTTTGGCCAAGTTTTGGGTCTACGGCATAACCATCGGCGGGAAACACTACGGTGCAGCAGTACCCCAACAATGGCATCGCGGTTGGCCAGGAATGGGATTCACCCACACGCTCGGATTCGGCATCATTCTCGGCGTGATCCTTTGGTTTTGGAAACGCAATCGCGCCCTTACGGTTGGCTACATCCTGGGCTACGCCGCGCACGCACTGACCGATGTGAACGACAGCGTTGGCACCATGTTGCTCTTCCCATTCAGCACCCTCAACTGGACCATCCAGACCTGGGCTTATGCCGCAACGGTAAAGGGCGGAAAGTACCTCGACGCAGCAGCGTACTATTCAAGCCTTGGTTTGGTGATGGACCTCCTGTGGCTCGGGGTCGTGCTGTTCTCCTGGCGAGTTCTTACTCGCGAGTACTGGCGCACCAACATCGTTCCGGCCGACGCTCACCTTTGGGCCAAGCTCGGCCGTTGGCTCCCCGAACGTGGACTGCTCGCTTTGTATCGCGCCACCTTTTTCTTCGGGCTATGCCGCATGATCGGCTGGAATCTCTATGCACACGTAGTAGCTACCCCTACCATCAATGGAGTGCAACGCAGGGGTTATCCGTTTGATCTCTCCTGGACCGGACCGTGGTGGATCAAAGCCCGAACACTTCCACACGTAAACCCCTGGACCGTGATGCCCGTCGTGTTGGTCATGCTGATAACGCTTTACACCGTGCTCGGCCGACTCTGGGAACGAATGGGCCGCAACGAAAGGCCGCGCCCGCTCGCGTAACGGCACAGGGACATAGAGCAGGCTGAGGACAACCGGCTTGCCGCACAACCCCGCCAGAAAGTACGCAGACTTACGAACAACCGCAGTCCGGCTAGGCCCGGGACGTCAAACCACCCCAACGGGGAGCAAGAACCAGGCGTCGACGAGTCCAAGGGGTTGGCCTCCAAGCCTTCGAGGCTTCCACAACCTCAGCGCCGAGAATCTCTACCGGGTCCAAATCGAGGGAACGGAGGAACGAAACGGTCTGCACGTGCTCACCCAGCTGATCGAATGGACGAACCAGCCCAACGGCAGCAAGGTGATTCTGAATCGGGCGCTTCAATACGGCCCCGGCAAACAGCGCTTGCGAAACAACAACATCAAAGGTGGAAAGGCAGTTGGCGCACATACCGCAACGTTAGACCGCCCACCTACGCCGGAACGACCAACTGCTTGTGCAACCGTTCAAAGGCCACCTCGACGCATTGCGCCGTTTGCCTGCGGACACCAGGGTGAACTTCAAAAAGTTTGCGCTGTTACACAAACTTTGTCGCCTGCACGATAGGTACGTGCGCAAAGTTTGTCGGGGGGCGCAAAGTTCTGAGGCCCTGATGGGGAGAGCAGCAAACGGTGTGAGACCTTCCCAATTCCGACACAACTCCGACACAACTCCAAGCCGACAAAACGCTGTCCCCAGCCAGGTTACGGAGTGCCGGTTCGCTTGATGTTGGCAAACATTGGCGTGGGCAACGAAAACACGACCGATGCCCCGCCCGCATTCCCAGGACGACCGGGAATCACCACATTGGCAATTGACCCAGGGGCGATGCCACGTGCCGTAAGGGCCAGTGACAGCATTTCGGCCCGGGTCAGCGAAGTCTTACCATTGCGCTCAAACACCTCAACCCAGCGAAGAAACTCCGCAGGCGAAGAGGTTTCCGCTCGGAGCTTGGTAAGAATCGCCAACAATAACTTTCCCTGGTTCTCACTCCGCGTGAAGTCACCCGAGCGGGTGTCGTGGCGGTTTCGAGCGAAGGCCAACGCCGCAGCACCATTGAAGTTGTACCACCCACCGGCAAAACGTGCGCCAGAAAACGAGTCATTCATGGGGGTCGTCACATTGATCGTGACCCCGCCGAGCTGATCGACCATGGCCTTAAATCCAGCAAAACCTGTAACTACCCAACGGGTAACGGGAATCCCCGTAAGGTTCCGCACCGAAGCAGTTACGCCTTCGGGCCCAGCTTGACCCAACGCTCCGGTGATCTTGCCCATCTTCCCATTCGGCAACTTCACGTAGGTGTCGCGCGGGATTCCCATTAAGGACCCCTTCTTCGTATCGGGATTCCAGCTGAATACGTGCATCGAATCGCTTCGGGTTCGGTCTAAACGCTCATTCGGACGAGCATCAGACCCAATGATCATCAAATGGAAAATCCTGCCGTTTGGGGCAAGATTCAAGGTCGTCGTCGGCGCGGGCGCAGCGGTTGTGGTTGTGGTTGGGACGCCAGTCGTTGCCGGCGTGGTGTCTCCAGGAACGGTCGGGGCAATCGTTGAAAGAGTGGCCATCGTTGTAGACACATCCCACGGGTAAGTAAACGGTGCAGCCTCGGGCGAAGGGGTTCCATTGGGAAGATAGCGACCCTGTGCATCCTTATTTGCTTTCTGCGCCAGTGTGGCCGGAGCCATCAGTGCGACCGAAGCTAAGGCGAGGAGGCCGACGAACCAAACACGACTGCGGGCAGATCCAGCGAGCAACGAGCGACTTTTCACCACAAAATGCTACTAACAGTTCAAGAATCGGCGTTCAAAACTGAATTGCGGCGCTTGCTTCTTCGCCATGAAAGTCCCCAAAACCTGAGCTTTCCTCCGAATCACCTAAGCCAGCCAGGCAAGAAGCCCGGTGTCGTCCATTCGGTTTGAACCTGTCAACACCCCTAAGCCTCCGGAATCACCAAAACAAACGTCGAACCAATACCTTCAAGGGAGTCCACTCGCACGCTGCCACCATGGTTCACCGCAACGTGGCGCACAATGGCCAGCCCTAAACCGGTGCCCCCGGTGTCTCTCGCTCGGGCCTTATCGACACGGTAAAACCGTTCAAAAATCCGCTCCCGCTCGCGAGGTGGGATACCAATGCCGTGATCGGTTACCCGCAGTTCAATCAACGATCGGGCTTCATCTTGCACCCGATGCGCATCAAGTGTAACAATCGATTTTTCGCCTGAATACTTCATAGCATTGTCGACCAAATTCGTAAGCGCCGATACTAACTGTCGACGATCGCCAAGCACATTGAGTCCTGCGCCGCCACCGATAGCGAGGGAAATCCCACGCAACTCAGCCGCTGATCCACTTCGTTCAACGATCTTGGCGAACAATTCCGAAACGCCAACGGAGGCGAACTCTATGCCCTCTTCGGCTTCCACACGTGTGAGCGACAACAAGTCATCAACCATGATGGCCAGGCGATGCGACTCTTGTTCAAGCCTGCCGGTAAGACGTTTTGCGGTTTCCGGGTCCGTCTCATCGGTGAGGGTTTCGGCCAGAATGGCAATGGCACCAACGGGGGTGCGCAACTCATGGGAGATGTTGGAAATGAAATCCCGTCGCACTGCATCAATGCGTCGCTTTTCGGTCACGTCGGTTACGAACGCCACGGATCCCAACACCGGGTTTGTTCGTTCTGCGCTGAAATTTCGCGCCTCGGATGAAATGTGATCACCCGTAGAGTTCATAGCGAGTGAGTGGCCATGCACTTGCAATGAGGGCCGCAACAACGGCTGCACCGCTATCTCCAGCGAACGCCTCGGTGGCCCGGCCAGGTCAACAACATTGCGGGCGGGAACGCTTTGCCCTTTGGCTATGAGCAGATCGACAGCTTGACGAATAAGCGCACTTTCGGGTGACGATAACTCTCCCGCTGAAGGATTGCGTATGAGCTCGTGACCGAGCGGATCCAACGCCACCATACCCACCGGCGAAGCATCAGACACCGCGCGAAGAATGGTGTTTTCCGCAGCAGCCGTCGCCAACGCTTCACGTAACCCCGTCAACTCTCGACGGACTGCAGCAATAGTGTCGTCCAGGGTGGCATTGGCAGAAACCATCTCATCAACCAGCAACGCTCGGAGTCGTTGATGGACATCGGCCCGCCGGAGTAACACCATGACCTACATCTTGGCAAACTTGTACCCAACACCACGAATGGTGAGAATTCGAATCGGTTCCGCCGGATTTTCTTCGATGCGTCCACGAAGCCGTTTGATATGTACATCTAGGGTTTTTGTGTCGCCCACATAGTTTGAGCCCCATACTCGGTCCATCAGAACGTCTCGGGTTAATACTCGCCCGGAGTTCTCCATCAACAGCTCCAGCAACTCAAATTCCTTGCGGGGCAACTCAACCACTTCACCCTTGACCGTAACCACATGACTTTCCGCGTCGAGCTGAACGTCACCGACGATAATGGCATCGAGTGATTCTTCGGGAGGGGCTTGCGCGGGAGCTCGGCGAAGAACCGCGCGCATGCGAGCGACCAGTTCACGGAGTCGGTAGGGCTTGGAGATGTAATCGTCGGCGCCGAGTTCCAAACCCAGCACCGCGTCGATCTCGCCCGTCTTGGCCGTGACCATCAAAATCGGGGTATTGGAGCGGGCTCGAATGGCTTTACAAACATCGACACCGGAAATCTTGGGAAGCATCACATCGAGAAGCACAATATCTGGGCGCATACTGTCGAACAGCTGCAGGGCCTGTTCTCCATCTCGGGCCACAACGACACGAAAGTCTTCTCTCTGTAAACCGACGACGAGGGCGTCAACAAACGATTCTTCATCGTCGACAACCAACACGGTTCTTTGTGCAAGAGACATTCAGGGTTCCTATGTTGGCTTCGCTTGGCTTGGGTGTGTCTTTGGCTTGGCTTGGGCAATTGTGTCTGGGTTGACGTCCAGTTGAGCCCTGTTTAGGGTCTGCTGGGGCCTGGTCTCAACGAGATGCGCCAAAGCAAGCCTACGAGCAGCGTAAGACAGAGTTGGCCGAGTTAGCCGAGTAAGCCGAGTTAGCCGAGCTGGCAGAGTCAGCCGAGTTAGCCGTGTTGGCAGAGTTCCGGAATTGAGAAAGTAAGCCCAAAGCCAAGCAGTCAGCGCTCCTGGGAGGAAGTGCGAACTGCTTGTGCTCGGTACATTGCGCCCACGAGAACTTTGCGATTCTCGCCACCTCACTTTCGAGGTACTACTTCTTCTTCAGCGTCGTCTTTGTCTTTGTCTTCGTCTTGATCTTTGGCTTTGCTGGCGCCTTGGTGGTTACTACAGGCTTCGCGGGAAGCGTCGTTGGTGCAAGAGTTGCAGCAGGAGTTGCGACAGCAGGTGTTGCGGCAGCAGGTGTTGCGGTGGCGGCTGGAGCAGCGGAACCAGCGGCAAGAGGAACGGGGGACGAGCCAGGATTGATCTTGGCAATGGCCTCGGTTCCGAGCGTTACCAGCTTTGCTGGAAGCGGTGCATAGCCAACCTTGTCGGCCTTCTTCTGGCATGCCCCGATCATGAAGGTCAAGAAGGTCCGAAGCACGTCGCCCTTAGCCTTGTCGAGTGTCTGGGGGGCAATGACGTAGGCCGTGGTGGAGATTGGATAGGCCTTGGGCGAAGCGGTCTGAAAGTTCAAAAGCAAGGTACCGTCATCGTTTACCGCTGCAGCGGCCATGGCATCGGTGATGGAAGCACTTTCGGGAGCTACCGGAGTTCCTGAGGCGTTGATCACCTTCACGACTGGCAATTTGCGCTCTTCAGCGAAGCTTGCCTCGGCGTAGGTGATCGAGAAGTTGCCTTGCGAGCCAGCGACATAGTTCGACACACCGTCGGATCCGCGTTGAGCGACTCCGTTACCAGCGGGGACGGGGAAGTTCGAGGTAGCTCCTGCAGTCCAGGCTCCCTTGCCAACGGTTGAGAGGTAATCGCTGAACACGTTTGACGTACCAGAGGAGTCGGAGCGAACAATGACGCGAATGATCTCGCTCGGAAGGCTTACACCGGGGTTTTCCTTGGCAATTGGTTCAGCGTCCCACTTCTGGATTTTTCCCGCAAAGATACCGGCGAGCGTTGGTCCCGAAAGTTTAAGGTCGGTGAGTGAGCCAGCCTTGTAGATAACCGCGATCCCACCGATCGCTACGGGAATGTAGACGAATGGCTTCGCCTTGGCCTTATCAGTTTCGGCGGCAGGGAAGGCAACATCGGAGGCGCCAAAGTCGTTGGTGCCAGCTACGTAAGCGTTGCGGCCGGCGCCCGATCCGGTCCCTTGGTAGGCAATGTTGATCCCGAATTCGTTTTTGGCATCGACTCGGCACTGCTCGACGAGGTTCGATACAAACGTTGAACCCTGTCCGGAGACGGTGACGCCTTTATCGAGAACCGCGGTTTGTGCAGAGGCGAAGGTAGTGGTGAGGGCCACGAGGGGAAGGGCGACAGCAACTGCGCGGGCGATAAGAACTTTGCGTTTCACGTGGATTCTCCTGTTGGGGCGAAAACTTTTCCCAAGCACTGTGCTGGGTACAACGGACACGTTACGGACGCTTCGGAAACACAAAGGGCACTTCATCTAACAGGAAGGTAAACGTTGGCCAAATTTCTTCACCGATACGGCGCAGGTGAGCCCTCGTTGCGGATAGGCGAAAGCTAAGCCTCAAGAAACATGAATGCGAATATGAAGGCTGACAATGGATCAGCCGAAGCGACCGTTTACGTAGTCGTTGGTGCGAGGGTCTACCGGTGAGGTGAACATCATTTCGGTCGTGCCTGATTCGACGATGTGGCCGCTCTGTCCTTCTTCGGCAAGGAAGAATGCGCAGTAGTCGCTCACACGCTGGGCTTGCTGCATGTTGTGCGTCACAATGACCACGGTTACCTCAGCAGCAATCTCAGAAATGGTCTCTTCCACTCTGCGAGTAGAAGTTGGGTCAAGTGCAGAACACGGTTCGTCCATCAACAACACGCTGGGCTTGACTGCAAGCGAACGAGCAATACACAATCGTTGCTGCTGACCACCAGATAAGGAACCGCCGGGCGAATCCAATCGGTCTTTCACTTCGTTCCACAAACTTGCCCTGGTAAGTGCCCATTCCAACAACGCATTGGAATCGTCGACCTTGGTTCCGGTGAGTTTTAACCCCGCGAGCACATTCTCGCGAATCGTCATCGCTGGAAAGGGGTTTGGTTTTTGGAACACCATACCAATGCGCTTACGCACTTCAGCCGGACGCATCTGTTCACCGTAAATGTCAACGCCATCAAGGAGAACCGAGCCACCCAATGCTGCTCCGGGAACTAACTCGTGCATACGATTAAGCGAACGCAAAAACGTTGACTTGCCGCAACCTGAGGGTCCAATCAGCGCTACAACGGAACCGCGTTCAACGTCGAGCGAAACACCTTCAAGAACTTTTCGCTTCCCGAACCAGCATGAAACCGATTGGGCTTGCAGCGCAAACGCAGTCCCCGATGCTCCCCCGGAAGCCCCGGAAGACACAAAAGTACTGTGGTTGACGGTTTGTAGTGATGATGACGAAGAAGTCGACATGTTCCTCAAGTCGATAGGCGCTGTGGAGCGGGAGGTTTTGAGAGCAGTTCGCATAGCCATGGCGGGAACCAAAATTCTCTGTGGACGTAGTAACGAATGGACGAATGAACGAGGGTGGAATCAGCGAAAGCAGGCTTGACTATTTGTACTTTTTCGGACGAGAAAGCATACGAGCCAAGACGAACAACACAACCACCAACCCCACAAGAACTAGGGCTCCGGTCCAAGCACGTTGACGCTGATCCAGACCGAATTGTTGGAACACGTACAGCGGCAAAGAGGATTGCTCAGTCGAGAGTCCCTTGATTGGACCAATCACGCTGTCGTTCCCGAAGGTCGTCATCAGCAACGGCGCAGTTTCACCGGCAACGCGAGCAATACCCAAAATCGTTGCCGTGATGATGCCAGTTCGAGCAGTTGGTAACACCACCTGCAACACCGTCCGCCATTCGGGAGAGCCAAGAGCCAGCGAGGCCTCGCGTAACGACGGATCGACCAGCTTGAGCATTTCTTCGGTGGTTCGAGCAATGGTGGGAAGCATCAAAATGCCCAGCGCCAAAGAACCAGCCAAACCGCTGTATCCCTTTCCAGGACCAACAACCCACAGGGTGTAGATAAACAAGC
>JAYTWN010000361.1:0-3679 GCA_043743435.1 Acidimicrobiia bacterium | reverse complement strand
GGGTTGCGACGTTTTGGACCCTCAAGCTCACCGAGCGATTTCGCGGTGGTATCCGGCGAAGTTTTGGTGGGAATTGCCACGTTGGTGGAGCTGAAAAATGACAGCACGTACTGGCCAAGCCGACTGCTGAGCTTCGAGGGTCGACGAGCCTCCAAAAGCGCCAACCGCAATGACGGACGATCCAACGTCAACCCAAACGAAGCCCCGGAGGCGGTAAATCCGCCGTCGAAGGTAGCGACATTGACCGGAGCGGCCCGAAGCTCCTGTTCGATCTTGTCGAACGCGCCTTCAAAACGGTTGGTAGCCAGACCAGAAAGATCATGGCCAAGCACACTGACGTTTCTTGCCACTTTGCCCTGATACGACTTGGCATCGAGCACAGCCCAGGTCGAGATGGCTACGCAGACCAGCAGCGTTGCCGCGGCGAGTGCTGAGGCTGGGGGAAGTCGTCTCCGCATGACTGATACATCGTATTCGCACTGCGGCTACCGGTTGACCGAAAATGCGACGGTTTCGTCACCATGGGGAGCGCAAAACGAGAACTCACGTTGAATTGTCGCCAGGCGTCAAACCAACCGGTGTTGTGTAAAACGGCGAGCTTTGGGAACGGACATCAAAACCCTCACGCTCAGCGAGATGTACGAAGTTCAGTTACTTTGGAACCGGAGAAAGCCGGTTCTCGGTTTGGCGGGTTACTGGCCAGAAGGATTCCAGGCCACGATTTCCGCCATGGCCTCGTCCAGGTTGTTCAACACGCGTTCCCACACCATATGGCCATGCTCCGCTGTCGCCCCGGTGGCATCACCAATGACCCCAACCGCTAACTCCCCAGGAGCCGGGGTGGGCTCAAAATCGTTACTCAACCACCCAAACGAAACCGAGCCACCCCAACGCACGTGACGGTTTTTCGCCAAATGTACCGGTACAGCACGAACGGCTTTGGAAATATCAACCAGATCTGGCCGAATCGCCATGAGCATTGACGTTTCATCGTGCCCACCGTGAATGCTCATCCCAAACTCGTTCCCTGCGTCGGTAGGAGTGAAAGGGTGGGCAAGGAAGGTTTGGAGTCCGTAACGAATCCGGAGATCCCTACACGCCACTTGCAGCAAGGCCGAGTTACCGCCGTGGGCATTCACGAACACCAGCTTGCGGGCAGCGGTGGTGGCCACGGAACGGCCCAGTTCATCAAGAATCCGCAACATGGTGTCGGCGCTCAACGAGATCGTTCCGGGCGCCCAGGAATGCTCATCGGATTTTGAGTACGCAAGTGGGGGTAGTGCCCAGAGATCATCACGTTCGCCACAACGATCGACCAACCGTTCAACCGAGGCGGCGGCGATTAAAAAATCCGTCGACATCGGAAGGTGCGGGCCGTGAGCCTCCACTGCTCCAATTGGCTGAACCAAGATCGACGACGCCGTGACGTTCGCAGCCAAATCATGCAAGGCCAGGTCAGCGAAGTTACGAATTTTCATGGGCAGCCTCGGAGTTTGTTTCGTGCTTTGCGTTTTGTTGATTCTTTGGCGCTTCCGGAGACACCGCCTGAAGATACCGCTTGAGACGGTGCCCGGTCTGTTGAGCGCGGAGGTTCAGTGCGAAGCGATGCCGGTTGAAGGTGGATCGCCCTTGCGGGTACGCCAAATCGAAAGCCCAAAGAAGTACACAACTGAACCAATCAGGGCGACGCGACCAAACTGCGCCACATCGGGGTAACGCTGGGTGCACCACGTGATGGCAGCCAACCACAAAATCGTTACGGGAAGTGTGATGTTGCGACCCTCGCCGGCACGAACTGGATGGGGAAATTTCACGTTTGTGAGCATCAAGATGGAAAGTAGAACGCAAATGGCGGCATTGGTCCACTGGTTGGTTCGGAGCAAAAACATCGTCGGTGCTACAAGATTCCAGGTTGCGGGGAATCCGTTGAACCAGTTGTCCTCGGTCATCATGTCCGTTCGGCTGAACCAAATCGCCGACATAAACACCACTAACCCGACGAGGGGAATTGAGAAGGTGTGCGGCAACATATCGAAGCGGTGCATGAACGCTGCGGGTACCACAACGCACGTTACGTAGTCGATGACCAGGTCAAGCACGTACCCGTCAATCTTTGGAACCGTTGACTTCACGTCATACTGGCGGGCGATCGGACCGTCGATACCATCAATGATTTGAGTGATCAATAGATAAATCATGGCCAGCTTGGGCTTACCGTCGAACACCGCTTCGAGGGCCAGCATGCCTACAACTACGCCGCTGGTGGTGAAAACGTGAACGCTCCACCCTCTGCGAATATCGCGCTTGGGAACCGTTGATCGTTCTACGGACGCGCTCATTGTTCACCACGATAGTCTCGATGCTGAGATCACGACGGTCACTCCAGGCGGTACGGCAAAAGTTGAGAGTTGTCACGGGGACTCGGCTGGGTGGCACCCGAATCGAGCAGCGGCCGCTAGCGTGGAACCTGCATGAGTTCGGCAAACGCGATCAAGGCGAAGCGCCGGGCAGCGATCAGGCGACGTCTCGAACATGCGTGGTTCCTTGCGGTCGTGGTTTATGCGTTGATTCGCATCTTTTTGGCCGACAGATTCTTGGCGAAGTATGGGCTGCCGATCAAACCCTTTGCCGTCGTGGAAATCGTGTCGTCGGTGGTTTATGCCCTGGCCAGTGCCCGGTTCATAGGAGCCTTGGTTGACGACAACAATCGCAAAGCAGGATTCTTTGGACTGTGCACACTGATCGGTTTTGGTGCCCCCGATGTGTTTGTGATCGCTGCCTCAGACCACATACCTCGCTCCATTTATGTAGTGCTCGCCCTCATCGTTATCGGAACCGCTGTCTACACCGTTCGAGAATTGCGCGCCAAGATGCGCAAAGCCCGTGTGCAACAACATTCACTGCTCAGCGACGGAGCTACCGACGAGCATGAAACTAAGCGTACGTTGTAATCAACTCAGCGGGTCGATGCGTCTGTGTGGTATTTGGGTCGGGCTAAGCAACCTTGTAAAAGCACCCAAACGCAGCTCAAAGCACCCAAACGCAGCTGAACGCACCCAAACGCAGCTGAACGCGCAACGAAATGACGAGTTCGTAACAAGTCGCTTTCGTTTTCGCTACCTATTGGAACCACATCGTGGCAATCTTTGCGGCATGGATTACGCAGCAATCGTTATCGGTGGTGGACACAACGGCCTCATCTGTGCGGCATACCTAACGAAAGCTGGGCTGTCGACGTTAGTAATTGAAGCCCGCGACACCGTTGGCGGTTGCGCCTCCACCGAGACTTTTGCCGGGGCTCGCGTGAACATTTGCAACTGTGACCATGCCATGGTTCGCACTTTGCCTATTGCAGAAGAACTCAACCTTGGCGCGCACGGTCTCACCTACGCCGATGTTGACCCGGCGTATCTCTACAACCACTGGGACGGGGGGCCAGCATGGTTTTTGTTCAACGACATTGAGCGCACCATCGAGTCCATTGGCTTGTCCTATCCCGGCGAGGTGGATGGTTATCGTCGCTATTTGAAAGCTGCGTTGCCAGTGGCAAAAATGGTGGCGGAGATTGCCCAATCCCGGCCCACACCCGGCGCGGTGTTTGGCAAGTTGGGTCGCAACGCTGGTACCGCAGTCAAAGCCATTCCCACGTTGCTGAACTGGTCGAAACGCAGCGTGGGTG
>JAYTWN010000360.1:0-2960 GCA_043743435.1 Acidimicrobiia bacterium | reverse complement strand
GCAAACCACGCCGTGCAAAAGGCGAAGACTAAATACGTTCCAACGCAGCACCATCAAAGAGCGGCAAAATATCCTGCGCAACGACGTCTGCCTGCAGATCGGTGATGTCCGGCGGGACAGTAGCGAGGGGCGAAGTAGCAGCGGCAACAAGAGCGGTTAGTAAGCGCGCATCGCTTGAGGTGTTGAGGAACAGACCCGGACGAGCAAGCACGAAACGCGCAGCACGTTCAATGGCTCCTTCGTCGCTCAACGGTTCGTACCAACTGAAGTGACGTTCAGTGGCAGTAACCCAACGACGACGAGCCACGGACTTGATAGTTTGTATGGCAACGCCACGTTCGCTAGAGATGGCCAACAGCGCTTCCACGTCGGCTCGGTAGGCATCAAGGCCAAGTAGGGCGTGGTTGTAGGGAAACAGCACCGAATCAAACGGAAACTCCGCCAAACTGCGAGCGTGCATGGCCGGGATGCGCAAACCATGACCGGTGACACCAATGAACCGGACGAGCCCTTCAGCACGAGCCTGCGCCATGGCTTCGACTACACCACCGGGACTGTGTGCAACGGCCCACTCTTCGTCTTCCACCAGATTGTGCAGCTGGATCAAATCGATCTGATCAACACCGAGCCTCGTAAGCGAACGCTCCAATTCAGCCCTCGCGGCCGACCCCGAACGTTCACCGGTTTTCGTAGCAAGGAAAACACTGCTGCGATGATCCGCCAGGAATGGCGCTAGGCGGAGCTCCGAATCGCCATAGGAAGCGGCCGTGTCAAAGTGATTGATCCCGGCGTCCACCACGTGAGCAATGATCCGGTCGGCAGCGTCCTGACGAGCACTACCCAGCGCAGCCGCCCCAAAAATCAAACGCGAGGACTGATGACCAGTGGAACCAAAAGGCGCAAGAAGCATGATTACAGTCTGCCTTCATTTGGTTTACCGGCTCGAATCATCAGGGCTCAGAGGGAGCGGCTTTTGGTCGCAGGATTTTGACTGAACGGTTTGACTGAACGGTTTGTCTGAACGGTTTTGCTACAAGACATGGCGGAGGTGGAAGGATTTAGGGCGGGTGAGGTTGTCGTAGCCGAGGGCTGAGAGGGTTACGCCTTTGCCGGTGTCCTTTACGCCCGTCCATGCCAGGGCGGGGTCGAGATAGTCGGCGCGGTTCATGAACACGGTGCCGGTATCGATCTGCGCACCTATGGTTCGTGCCGCATCAAGATCCGACGTCCAAATTGATGCAGTCAGGCCGTAAGGCGAATCGTTCATGAGGGCAATGGCTTCGTCATCCGAATCAACGGCCATGATGCCCAGGACCGGACCGAAGGACTCCTCCGTCATCACGTCCATTGAGTGGTTCACATCTACCAGAATTTGCGGGGCCAGATAGGGCGAGCCGGGAACATCGGACGCAAACTTGGTGAGATCCACCACTTGGCGTGCACCGGCACTAAGCGCACTGGCAATCTGTGCACGTACTTCATCCGCAGCCCGACCGCGAACCATCGGGCCAAGTGTGGTCTTAGGGTCAAGCGGATTGCCAAGAACGTAGCCTTCAGTGGCCGCGACCGCACCGGCCACAAACTCATCGAACACGCTACGAGCCACGTACACCCGCTCAATGCCACAACACGATTGACCGGAATTGAAGAACCCACCGTCAACAATGTTCTCGATGGCATGCGCCAAGTTGGCGTCCACACGCACATAGGCCGGGTCTTTACCGCCCAGCTCCAAGCCAACGCCTGTGAACGTGCCAGCAACCGCAGACTCAATTTGGCGGCCACCAGGAACTGAGCCAGTGAAATTCACCTGATTGATCACGCCAGAACCCAGCATGCCCGCCGTCTGCTCATGGGAAAGCACCAGGTTCTGGAACAACCCCGCCGGAAGACCAGCCATGTCGAAGGCCTTCTGAAACCGCTCCCCGACCAACAACGTTTGCGACGCATGCTTCAAGATCACGGCGTTACCAGCCATGAGCGCCGGCACAATCGAATTGACCGCCGTCAGAAACGGATAGTTCCACGGAGCAACCACCAACACCAAGCCGACGGGCACCCTAGAAATGAACCGTTCAGTGTTCGGACTCTGAACGAAGCCAGCAGAACCCTCCTTGGGCTCAGCGGGTACATCGGCCAAGGCTTGCGGCGCGATAGCAATCATGTGTCGAGCACGTTCGGTGAATCCGTGAATCTCACCAGCCCCGTAACGAACCGGACGGCCCATTTGCCACGCCAATTCCACCGAAATCTCGTCGACCATGGTGTTCATGGCATCAACGGCCGCGCCGCACACCACCGCTCGGTCTGCAATCGATGTAGACGCCCATGCTTTCTGGGCCACCTTTGCTGCTTCCACCGCATTGGATACTTGAGAATCTGTCGCCAGCAAGCGCTCCGCGAAAACCGAACCATCAACCGGAGAAACGATTTGCACAACAGACATGGAGAACTCCTTAAAATGAACCACCGACACTACTGTCGCCGACCGGCAGATCGGCAACCGCGCAGACCTCCCTTCAAACTCCCGACCAACTGGGATCAAGGGTCGCGATGGCGGAACCCAAAGGTCGCGATGGCCGGGCCGAGTCCGGTCGCGATGGCCGGGCCGAGTCCGGTCACGATGGCCGGGCCGAGTCCGGTCACTAAACCGGTAGCTGACCGGCTAATCGACCGCAATCGGGGGCGAGGGCACGAGCTACATCAGATCAGGCAAGCAGAAGACCGGATCCACTGGGATCAAGGGTCGCGATGGGCCCGGGCCGAACCCAAGGGTCGCGATGGCCGAACCCAAGGGTCGCGATGGCCGGGCCGAGGCCGGTCACTAAACCGGTAGCTGACCGGCTAATCGACCGCAATCGGGGGCGAGGGCGCGACGACAAGCCACAAAGGATCGGAAAGCAAAAGCCGGACCCAAGAAGGGACCGGCTTTGCCTTACTGTAACAATCGACCTGGCGGA
>JAYTWN010000359.1:0-2085 GCA_043743435.1 Acidimicrobiia bacterium | reverse complement strand
TCATCGTCAGTCATATCGTGGTAGCTAGGAAGATTAACCGACCGAAACGCAAGGCTCCGGGAGTTCCGGCCACCGCGAAACCCACTAAACATCGGTAGCCCACTGAGCGGGTGAAAAAACGACCTCGCATCAATGTTTTCCGCTCGAAATCTTGCAAGGAGGTCGTCACTGGTGATTTGGGTGCCTTCGGCGAATACGGCCGTTGACATCCAGGCTCCGTTCGTTGTTCCATCCGGTTCGGGATTCAGTTGCACATCGGAATGATTGCGGAGAAGGTGTCGATAATTCGCAAGGATCTGACGTTTCCTGCTCACGAGTAGTTCAACGCGCTCAAGTTGAGCCAAACCAATCGCAGCTTCAACATTTGACATTTTGAATTTGTAGCCGAGCTCGTCAGGCCAAAACTGTCGCGATTGCGTCTTGCTGCGCCCATGGTTCGAGAGTGTTAAAACTCTTTCGTACAACGATGAATCATTCGTAACAAACATGCCCCCCTCCCCAGTCGTGATGGTCTTTGACCCGTGAAACGAAAATGCCCCGAATCGGCCCATGCTTCCGGCCCGCTCGCCGAACCAAATGGATCCAAGTGCCTCCGCCGCATCTTCGACAACCGGAATGTTGAACTCCGCCCCGATGGCGCGCAGTTCAGACATCTCGCATAGATTGCCGTAAAGGTGCACTGCAAGGATTGCTTTCGTCCGAGCGGTGATGGACTTTCGCACTTGATCAGGATCGAGACACCATGTGTCGAGCAGCACGTCTACGAACACCGGCGTCGCCCCTAGGTGACAAATCGGTGCGACCGAGGCGATCCAATTCGTGTCGGCGACAATTACCTCGTCGCCTGCTCGAATACCGAGTCCCGCCATGCCGAGATGTAACGCACCCGTAGCGCTAGAAGTGGCTATTGCGTACGAGCTTCCGAGATAGCTGCGAAAACTCTCTTCAAATTTCGAAATGTACTCATAACACTGGTCACCCCAACCGTGGCGAACAGCATCAGTGGCATACGAAACTTCAAGCTCGGTTATCGAAGGTTTAACATATGAAATTAGACGCTTAGTGTTTGCTATGCCCATGCCAGCCTGCGTGTGTTCGGGTGCTACGGATACGACGGATACGACGGATACGACGGCATTCGGGGCTGAAGGTGAGTTCTTCGTTCATAGCTGATCTCGTGTTCGGTCTTGAATACTCTTTCTACTTCGGCACGAGGTCCGGCACGCTTTAGCTGATCTTCCGGAAATGCGAAGAATACAACTTCGACATAGCGTTTCTTGGGACCGTTGGAACCCACCTACCCAATCCCACAGTCAAAGACTAAGGGCCGACGGGTTGGCTGCACATGCAGTCAGCTTGCAACCCTCGATTTCGGCCGCAGATGTGCTGCGGAAACCGCAAACTCATGGACGGAACGACACCGCTTTGGAGTGCCCTGGGTTTTCCAACAACGAGATGGCTCGCATCGTCACTCATGACAATGACTGGTCCCACGGTTTCGAGTAGACCCATCGCCAGCCTCAACAAAGGGTATATTTCGCCCATGAAACGCCCCGTAGCGCCATCTTGGCCGGTGGCCTCGCTGCTTTGGTGGGCATGTGTGGTGCCCGGTACATCGTCCGTTTGATGCGTGAACGGTGGCGCCGCCCCGATCCCGATCACCCAGACGCCATCCGCACTCTTGTGTTTGGTGCCGGTGATGCTGGCGAGCAAATAATCCGAGCCATGGTCCGCGACCGTGAAGCTCGCTATGTGCCTGTGGGCTTGCTTGATGACGACCCGGCGAAAAAGCGTCTCTCCATCGCCGGCGTCCGCGCGCTCGGCACACGGGCAGATCTGGCCCGCATGCCCACAGCACCAACGCCACGGCCCTCCTCGTGGCAGCGCCAACGGCCGACAACGAACTCATCACGAGCCTTACGCAGCTCGCTGCACAGGCCGACGACACCCTCACCGTGAAAGTCCTCCCAGCAGTGAGTGAACTACTCGATGGGCACGTTGATGTGGCCGACATTCGCGACGTAAACGAAGTTGACCTCCTCGGCCGCCACCAAATCGAAACCGACATCGCAGAAATCGCCGGAT
>JAYTWN010000358.1:0-9266 GCA_043743435.1 Acidimicrobiia bacterium | reverse complement strand
CTTATTGCGCGCATGGGAGCCAAAAAGGTGGCCGACGCACTACCTCCATTGGTGCGTGCCGTTCGCGATGCTGGCCATCCCGTCGTATGGATATGCGATCCCTGCCACGGGAACACCTACACGTCGGAAAGTGGACTCAAGACCCGTCACTTCGACGATGTTTTGGCCGAGGTTACCGGCTTCTTTGCCGTGCATACCGCTGAAGGCACCTGGGCTGGCGGCCTCCATCTTGAGCTCACCGGTGACAACGTAACGGAATGCCTTGGTGGAAGCGACGACCTAGCCGACGCCAATCTTGCCGACAACTACACAACCGTGTGTGATCCCCGTTTGAATGCCCGTCAGTCACTTGATTTGGCCTTCCGCGTTACCGATCTCCTTCGGGCATCGCGCGTCGACTAAAAGGTCGCCTGATTGCGGCACTCGCTGTCACAGCGGAGTCTTTTTGTAGGCACGACTCCGACGGTGCTTCAATACAGCTGACAGTTCTGAGCCAATCGCTGTAGTCAAGACGAAACCTCGGCTCCGGGTTTTTACGCGAAATGGCATACAGTAAGCGAACTTACTGGTAGTTGATAAACACCGGCGAGGGTTTCAAAGAGATCACTTCGCCCGGCCCCAGCAACGGACGATCAAGTTTGAAGAACAGCTTCATACCCGTCAGGTTCGTCGGCATGCCTCGTTGTGCCACAACATAGGATGAGAGCTTTTCTGACACCGGACCGAACCCGTCCATGTTCACGACCAAGCGAATGTTCGGTGTGGGCTTGATGGCTTGTGGATCGCTGACCATAAAGCTGCGGAACCGGTGCACGATCAACAAACGCGGCCCCAAACCTTTCTGAACGGCCAGTCGATCAAGAACCGCAATCGCCGAGTTGATATCGGCAGCGCACATGGTGCCGATCCGTGATCCCGGTTTCGATCCCGGAGGCATGTCCCATTCGGGGTCAAGTGCTAGGTGCACATCGGGCAGAGCCAACCAGGGTTCCAAGTACGCAACTTCGGCGGCCACGTTGCTCCAGCCCACCTGTACGTCCAAAATAGTGAGACACCCGCGCTCACGCCCCCAACCAATCACTTTGTTGATCGTCGCCGCGGATGCTCGACCTCGATAGAGGCTGCCGACACCCGGGGAGCCTTGGGCCACTACAGCGATGAGTTGCAGTGCACACCGAGTGGGGGTTTGCGGGTCAGCGATTTGCCAACGCAGTGTGAGGGCCGTAAGTGCACTGAGCATTTGCGGTGCCGGAGATTGACCCATTGGACCCAAACCAGGTGAATTGGGGTTGCCGTAATACGCAATCAATCGACACCCAGTTGACGTTGAGTTTTGCGTTGGACTACCGGTCGCCCCAACCGTCGTGGAGCCGGGAAGACCTGCGGGAGTTGTGGGTGTGGGAGTTGTGGGAGTTGCCGGGTCCGGAGCGGATGCAGAAGATGTGGCGAAAGGATCGGCAGGCCCCGATGGCGGAGCGGGCTGGCTCGGGGATTTCGCGATGGAAGCACACACGCCGCTCAGGTCGCCCGTTGTTGCGTAGGGCGATACCGTCGAAGTTGTCGTCGTCGACGGTGCAAGCGTGGGCAGGGTCGGCCGTAGGGTTGTGGTTGGTTCGATGTAGGGCGCAAGGGTGTCGAGGGCCGGGTCGAGTGTGGTGTTCGTATCACCGCTCTGCCCCCGAGCTCCGCCGGCCTGCCCAAAGATTCCTCCAGCGACCAACACCGCAACAGCCAACGCGGACCGTACCCGTTTTCGCTTCTTCTCCTCAACCCCACCATCAGCATGCAAACGAACCATGATCAGTGCACGATAGAACTCCAACAGAACATGTTCGGTGATCCGCTCTCACCAGGGAGAAACACTTGCCGAAGCATCAACCACCGCCGCGCCCACCCTTGTCAACAAGGTTGAAAAAGGCGACCCTCACCCTTGGCAGGCAACCATCCAGTAACCCACCAACAACGCATGTACGAAAACCGTCCGGCAGGAGCGGACCGGAACACCTGCAAAAGGTCAGGCACCCAGTAACCTCGAAGCCCGTGACGAACGGTGATGTTCCCCAAAACCCCAACCCGGAAGGTCCGCCACAGCCCACAACAGCCCCCAAAACCGCAGACCCAGTCGGCAACGGTGAACACTCCATGCAAGCCGTTTCGTTAGAACCCGCACACGATGATTGGTTCGGCACCGAGCAGCTCTCCGCACGTGCCAAAGCCTGGAGCAACACCATGCGCGGACACGATGCGCCCGACGCGCAAACCACCGTCCGCCAAGCACACGAAACAAGCTCAGCGCGCGTACGAGTTGATCGGCCGCTACTCCGCGAGGAACGCGAAGCTGTCGAACACGCAACGCTGGCCCAAGGTGCAACACCCTCCAACGGCGCCGGGCAACGAGCCATATCCGAAGAGCCCGACCCTGTACGAACCTGCTTTGAGCGAGACCGAGACCGCATCCTGCACGGCAACGCCTTTCGCAGGCTGGCAGGCAAAACCCAAGTCTTCATTTTCCCCGGAGACCACCAACGCACCCGGCTTACTCATGCCCTTGAGGTCGCCCAGGTCTCGAGGTCGATCGCCCAAGCTTGCCGACTCAACGTCGCCCTGGCTGAAGCAATCGCCATTGGTCACGACTGCGGCCACGGTCCCGGCGGACACGCCTCAGAAGACGCCCTGAGCCCCTACGTCACCGAAGGATACGATCACGCCGTTTGGGGTGCCGACGTTGTCCTGGCGCCGCTCAACCTGTGCCTAGAGACCCTCGACGGGGTTCGCAACCACTCCTGGTCACGCCCGGCACCCATGACCGCTGAAGGCGAAGTGGTCTCCTGGGCCGATCGGATCGCCTACGTATGCCACGATTTCGAAGACGCCGTCTATGCCGGTTTGCTCACACCCGATGAACTCCCCCACGTTGTCACCGCCGATTGCGGGCGCACCCGATCCTCCCAACTCAACGCCTTCATCGCTGGCATTGTGGAATCGGTCGCCACCACCGGCATCATAGGCATGACCGATCACATAGCCTCAGCGCTCGCCGCATTTCGTACGTTCAATTACGAACGCATCTATCTGCGAGCCGAATCCCGCCAACAGGCCCACCGCGTGACCGATCTGCTCCAAGCCCTTGTTGAGCACTACGCCAAGTATCCAGCCCAGCTCCCCAGCGCCTGGCCCCGCTCCGCCGATCTGGTCGACGCAAACGAAACCCTCCGCCTTCGCGCCGCAGTCACCTACGTTGGTGGTATGACCGATCGCTACGCCTGTGCACGAGCCATCACCGATCTGGGCTGGGACACAAGCCGCCTTCCCACTGGCATCGATGTCGGAGCGCTGCTGCCCTAGATTGAGCGTTGTTCGTCCGGGTGACGAAGTCGAATCGGGGGCGTTTGATCGTGCAGCTCAACATGATGAGGTAGAACGTAGACATGAACACTTCCATGTCGATGGCCGATGCCGTGGTAACGATCAAGTCGCTCCCCCGCCGTTTCGGGGAAATCATCAACGGCCTTGCTGGTGACGACGACTGGAATCGACTGGTCCGAGTTCCCGATGCAGCCGACCGATCGGCCATAGGTTGGACAGCCCACACATCAGCTCTCCTTACTGCGCTTGGCACCATGGTCGCCCAGATCCCGCTCCAAGCCAAACCTGTTCTCGACACCACGACGTTGAATCCACCAAGCACCCAAGCCCGCCTCGGAACCATCGCCGAAGTACTCGCCGAGCTGAAGTCCACGTCCGCACGGGCAGCCGAAACCATCGACGCCCGAAGCCACGACGACGTTGACCGCGAATGCACGCTCAACGGTGAGAGTATGCGCGCCTACGATGCCATCACCTTGGTCGTGAAAACCTGTGTTGCGCAGTTGACCGACGCCGGCGACGCGCTCGCCACCGCGGGGGCAGTGGCCCGAAAGCAAAACGACGACTAAGGCTTGAACGCCACCGAGACCACCCGGGTTTAAACCTTTTGCCTTAGGCCAACACGTCCACGAAACGCTCGAGCTGACGAAGGTTGCGGCACTCATAGGTTCCATCCACATGAGCCGCATATTCGCTCAGGATCGAGTCTCCCGTGTTCCAGTAGCTCTTGGGCTCAGGATTCAACCAGTAGACGTGACGCGCCTTGCGACGGATTTCCTTGATGACCCAAGCCTGTGATGCGTGGTAGTTATTTCGAGCGTCGCCAAGCAAGATAACGGTGGCTTTGGGCGAAATGTCCTTGCCATACTTGTCCCAGAACACTTCAAACGCATGACCGTAATCGGAGTGCCCATCGACCCAAATAACGTCGGCCTCGGTGTTAACCCGGTGGATGGCTTCGGTAATGTCCTCCACCCCTTCGAAGAACTTGGTGACCTCATCAAGCCCGTCGATGAACACGAAACTGCGAACCTTGGAGAACTGGCCGCTGATGGCATAGACCAGCTGCAGCGTGAACCGAGCGAATGCAGCGACGGAACCGGAAATATCGGCAATCACGAAAATCTCAGGCTTCGCCGGACGCGGATACTTGAACTTCGGATCGGCAGGCACCCCACCATAAGACAACGAGGTACGAACAGTTCGTCGAAAGTCCAGTGGACCCTTACGGCCATGACGACGCTTGCGGGCTAACCGCACGGCCAGCTTCCGGGTCAACGGGTAGATGGCTTTGCGAAGAGAAACCATCTCTTCACGGGTGGCGTGCATGAAGTCAACATCTTCAGGCAATGGCTTGCGAAGCGTTTTGGCCATGGCATCGGCGCCACGATCTGCCACCAACCGACGGCGAATTTCCGCCTCGATTTCTTGACGCATTTGGGTAATGCGCGATTCAAATTCATCACGTTCCAAACGCTCCTCCAACGGCGTAAGTTCACCGCCAACTTCTTGCTTGGCAGCCTCCATTAAGCGTTCCAACATGCCATCGAGGTCGAGATTGCGCAGGGTCCGATACAAATAGTAAGTCCCGCCTACCGGACGACCTGGCTCCATGCCGCTGAACTTGGTCACCGAAGCCTTGGCAATGGCCCGCATCATGACCTGATCGGCATTTTTGAGTGCATTGAACAACATGGCCGCCAACTCTTCGGGAGTCATCCCATCGAGCCCGCCGCTTCCCTGCTGATCACCGGGTTGCCCTGGCTGGTCCATCTCGAATTCGCCCTCGGTTTGACCGTCTTCATCAGTGATCTTGTACTGCGCACCACGCAACGAGAAGTACACCTCAAAAACGGTTTCGAACGCTTTCCAGTGCGCGTTGTTTTTTACCAACGTGCACGCCAACGCGTATTTGAACGCGTCGCGATCTTCCACCGGAATGACCTTCACGGCCTCCATGGCATCAAGATTTTCGGTAAGCGATACCGGTAGCCCGGCATTGCGCAACTCCACAATGAAACCGGAAAGCAAATCAAGCATTAACTGAGCCTTTCCCAACGGGAAATAACGCAAAACAAACGAAAGAACAATGAAACCTTGAAAGAAGTTTTCATTCTAAAGATCTGTAACAGATCCTCGAATGGCGCTCAAGTGAGATGACCCAAATGAGATGTTGACCTCGGGGGAATCCGGGGGCAGAGCCCCTGGAGGATTACTTGTCGCTGAATTCCTTCGCGGCCTTGGCAATGTCGGTTTGATACTTCAACAGAATGTGCAACGTCTCTTTGTACGTTTGCTCATCAATGGTGTCCTTGCCGAGCAATACCAACGTACGTGCCCAGTCAAGGGTCTCAGAGACCGATGGCGACTTCTTCAGATCCAATTGACGGATAGAACGAACCACACGCACCACTTGATCGGCCAAGTTTTCTTTGAGCCCCTCAACGCGGGTGAGCACGATTTCCTTTTCGCGGTCCATCTGCGGATAGTCGATGTGCAAGAACAAACAACGACGCTTAAGTGCCTCAGAAAGCTCGCGGGTGTTGTTCGAGGTGAGGAACACCAACGGGATCTGCGTGGCCACAATGGTGCCAAGTTCAGGAATAGACACTTGGTAATCGGAGAGGATCTCCAGCAACAACGCTTCGGTCTCCACCTCGACTCGGTCAACTTCGTCGATCAGCAACACAACGGGATCCGTCGCCCGGATTGCTTCAAGCAATGGACGGGTCAGGAGGAACTCATCGGAGAAAATGTCATCCTCAATGTCGTTCCACTGGCCGCTCTCACCCTCAACAACACGTTGGGCCTGGATACGAAGCAGCTGCTTCTTGTAGTTCCACTCGTAGAGTGCCTTCGATTCGTCGAGGCCCTCGTAGCACTGCAGACGGATCAAACGGGCGTCGATAGCTTTGGCAACGCTCTTGGCCAACTCGGTCTTGCCAGTACCGGCCGGACCTTCAACCAAGATCGGCTTCTGCAAGCGATCAGCGAGAAACACCACACCGGCAATGCCATCGTCGGCCAGGTAGTTAACCTCGCGCAACATTGTGCGGACTTGAGCAACGGATTCAAAACGAGCGGTCACGCCCGGCCTGCCTTTCAGTGGGTTCACACGACACTGAGTTCAATCAGCAACCGGGAACTGCGGTACGACTACAAATGACAACTGCTAAAAAATGAGGGAACTAAAATTTCGAGGACAAGCAAACGCTAACTACTGTTTCGCTATTGGCTCAATCCGGCAAAATCCAAAAAGTGTCAGGAGAGAATCTGGTTGATAGAGCGGTGCAAGAGCAAATCGACGTTTCGGGCCGTTAGCTGAGTTGCCACATTACTGGCGGGTTTGCCCTTCGCCTGTGACCAAATACTTAATTGTGGTGAGTTCTTTAAGACCCATCGGGCCGCGGGCATGGAGTTTTTGGGTGCTGATCCCGATTTCAGCACCGAACCCGAACATCTCCCCATCGGTAAAACGCGACGACGCATTCACCATAACCGACGCCGCATCAACCTCTCGCTGGAATCGTCGAGCATTGATCAAATCGTTGGTGATGATCACTTCGGTGTGTCCCGTGCCGTTCCGTCCGATGTGATCGATAGCCTCATCAAGCGAATCCACCACCGCGATCGACAGCTTCAGATCGAGAAATTCCCGGGCAAAGTCTTCAGGGTTGGCTGGAGCGATTTTCGGGCCGCCGAACTGCCGTGCTCGCTGGTCACCAACCAACTCAACGGTGTCCAATTCGGTGACTACACGCGGCAGAAAATCCGCGGCGACGTCAACATGGACGACAAGGGATTCCAGTGCGTTGCAAACAGAGGGCCGTTGAGTTTTTCCATTCACCAAGATCTTGAGCGCCATATCAAGGTCAGCTGCATCATCAACGTAGAGATGGCAGTTGCCGTCACCGTCGATCACATAAGGGACGGTGGCATTGTCGAGGATTGACTTGATCAGCGACGGTCCCCCACGGGGAATTAACACATCGATGGATTCACGCAATTGCATGAATTCTCGGGCCGCTTCATAACTCGTGTCTTCCACAAGGACCACACAATCAGCAGGCAATCCCGCTTGAGTGAGGCCATCTCGAAGAGCCCGAGCAATGGCCTTGTTGGACTCGATCGCCCCAGAACTACCGCGAAGAAAGGCCACATTTCCCGACTTCACACACAAACCAAAGGCATCGCTCGTAACGTTGGGCCGGTTCTCGTAAATGATGGCCACCACACCCAACGGCACACGCACCTTGTCAATATGTATCCCATTTGGCCTGGTCCAACCTTCGATCACCTCACCCACCGGATCAGCCAACGCTGCCACCTGGCGCAAACCAGCAGCCATAGAGTCGATGCGAGCCGGGGTCAACCGCAAACGATCAAGCACCGCCAACGAGGTTCCTGAAACTTCAGCCCGATCGAGATCCAAACGGTTGGCAGCCACAATCTGATCAGTAGCCGCCAAGAGCATTTCCGCAGCACCCACAAGCGCAGCGTTTTTGCGCTCAGTCGAGGCCAACATCAGTACTCTGCTGGCCACCCGAGCCCGCCGCCCAAGGCCCGCAATCGAATCGTCAAACGGCATTTGCTCCGCTTCTGGCACAATACGAAGCCCAGATGGCTGCGGATGGACTTCGCTCGTAATCAGATTTGCCACGCATCCACCCTAGAGGTGCTCAAGCGGCACCGGACACACCAAGGCCAAGCCCTCAACCCGCTGAATGAAATCCCGAAGAAAACAGCCTGCGAACGCCACGAGACATGGCTCAGGATGGCTCAAGACGGAAACGGCCACGAAGCGAAGTAGCGCCGCAAACGAGCCCACAATCCAGCCAGGCCGGTCGGGACAAACATCAGGAAGATGATCAACAAGAACCCGTAAATCAAGCTGGAAAGGATGTCGAGCGTGACACCGTTCTTGGCCGGATCAAGCTGGATACCGGGGATGTGCTGCAAGATGCCCTTCGACGAATCGATTACGTCCTTGAGCACAGCAACCGCAACGGCTCCAAGTACCGAGCCGTAAACGCTACCCACGCCACCAATAACGATCATCACAATAAACAGAATCGAAAAGTCCAAAGCAAAAGAGGCCGGCTGCACTGTTCCCAGATAGCTGGCGTACACCGCACCCGCCAGGGCGGCGAAACCACCCGAGATCGCAAATGCCCACGTCTTGGTGTACATCTGACGAACACCAATGATTTCTGCTGAGAGATCGCGATCACGAACGGCCATCATGGCCCGACCTTGACGTCCACGAAGAATATTGCGCCCCAAAACAATGGCTACGACCGCCACTCCCCAAGCCAACCAAAAATACGCAGCCGTAGAAGTGGGAAAGAAGTGATCGAAGAAGTTTGAGTCAGACCCGTCTTTAAACAAAATGGTTTTCCCCGGCCATACCGTGAGCGAAAACGGCGGAAGGTCATTTCGAGGAGCGGCGTCGCCGCCGGTAAGCGATGTCCAGTTCTTAGCCACATGCTGGGCACCAACTACCAACAAGATCGAAACCATGGCCAGATAATTGCCACGCAAACGCAAAGCAAACGGACCAATAATTGCGCCGATGACCGCACCGAGCACCGCTGCAATGATCAACCAAAGCAGGCTGGGAATGTGATGGCCAAACGGTTTGAAGTCCACACCGAAGTATCCCGTCGAGTACGCACCGAGGGCGATAAATCCTGAGTGGCCAAGCGAGACCTGACCCGTGTTTCCAATCAGCAAATTCATGCCAATTGCACCAATCGTGTAGACCGCCGCCAAAATCCCGACGTATAGCCATTTCTCATTCAGAGGCAATCCAGGAAGCAATGCGTGAGGCAAATGTAACTTGCCAACGCCGATCCACGAAAATCCAACCGGCGCACTCACGAGCAACAGAGCAAACAAGC
>JAYTWN010000357.1:0-31656 GCA_043743435.1 Acidimicrobiia bacterium | reverse complement strand
AGACGAATACGAACTCTTCGGAGATCCATCAGCTCAACTCCCAACACCATGGTCAAACAGCGCAATACACAGGCCATGTTGGAGCGTTTGATTCCTGGTACCACTGACCCGCATGACCCGCATGAACATCATTGCCCATCTCCCTGTTCTGCCAGCAAATCAGTTTCGACATCATCGTCTAAGGCTGGGGCCCAGTTGTCGCTGCGTAGACGGTATCCGGCGCCACGAACCGTTTCGAGGGGCAACGGGGAACCCGGACGATCCAACTTCCTGCGGAGGCTGCGCACATGCACGTCAACCACATTCGACACCCCGTCGTAGTGGGAATCCCACAGTGCGTCGATTAACTCTGTTCGGCTCACGACAGCGTCGAGTTGGTTTGCCAAATGATGCAACAAGGCAAACTCACGGGTGGTCAGGGGAACCACGAAACCATCAAGCGATACTCGGCGAGTAGGTGAATCGATCACTACAGAACCTACGCGTACTTGGGGATTGCGAACCTCACTTGGACGGCGCAATAACGCGCGAACCCTCGCGCCAAGCTCACCGAAATCAAATGGTTTTGGGAGATAGTCATCGGCGCCGGCATTGAGACCAAGAATGCGCTCGGCCACACCGTCACGCGCCGTGAGCATGAGTACTTTCACCGAGTTGTTGGCAGCACGGAGCTCGGTACAAAAATCGATGCCACTGCCATCGGGCAACCCAAGATCGAGCACGATCAGCGCAACATCGGAGGTTTCAAGCTGAAGACGCGCCGCTTTCAACGTATGCACGGCGTCAACCGCATGACCGTCCTCGGCCAGACCTCGGGTGATGATTCGGGACAACGCTCGATCATCTTCAACAACGAGAATGCGCATCGCTCTCCATAGTGCCCCAAGCGGAAGCAGCCTCCAACACACCGCGGCCTAAAACACCCAGGTTCACAACACCCAGGTTCACAACACCCAGCCTCACAACACCCAGCCTCACACCGGAGCGGATCACTCTGGCGGTCGCTACGGGATAGGTGAGAGCGGCTTCAACAACGACAAGGTACACAACAAACATTGTCCCCGGCACCACATGAAGCTGAGATGAAGTAGCCGTTCCGTGAACTTCACCCTTGGTTCACTCAGCCCTCGTTAGGTTGACCCTATGGCTCAAGAAACCGCTCACGCATTGGTGTCACACGTCATCCGTCGCTTGACGTTCAGCCCCACGAGGGATCTCGTCGAACGGTTCGCGAAAGGTGCAGCCAACCCACAAGCAGCGGCAAAATCCGCCATCGAATGGGCACTCAGCGCTCCCCCAAGACCTCTCACCCCCGAGACGCTCCCCGAAGACGGTTGGGACTCTTCGCTGCGCGGATGGCTCACCAATATGAGTTCACCCGAAGCTGGATTGCACGAGAAGATGACCTGGTTCTGGCATGGCCACTTCGCCAACTCCAGCGAAAAGGTCGGCAATCAAGACATGCTCCACGCCCAACAAGGATTGTTCCGCAAACACGCTCTGGGCAACTTTGGGAAGCTTCTCCGCGAGATCTCAACCGACCCAGCAATGCTGCTGTACCTCGATGGCTCTGGTTCAAATGTTTCAGCTCCCAACGAAAACTATGCACGCGAAGTAATGGAGCTCTTCACGCTTGGGGGTGGTTCCTTCTCCGAAGACGACGTGAAATCCGGCGCCCTGGCTCTAGCCGGTTGGAACGTGGACTACGAAACTGGCGAGGTCACCTTTGATGCCGGCGCAGCCCTTGGCGGTGAAGTGCTGTTTCTTGGCCGCCGAGGTCGCTTGGGTGTCGACGAAGTTGTGGCAACACTGCTCGCCCATCCCAACTGTGCGCCTCATGTGGCATCGAAGATCTATGCATACATAGCAGGTGCTGCTCCAGAGAAGGAACGGGCAGCTGAGTTAGGGAAAGTCTTTCGATCAGCGAATTACGAGATAGCGCCGCTCATTGCCAACATCGTGAACAACCCGGAGTTTCTGACCCAACGATTAAACCGGCCGCGCTATCCCATTGAATGGTTCATTGCCGCATATGGTGCCCTGGGAACCCCCCGTGATGACGCCAAAGATGGTGGAGACATGCAGCCGTGGAGCCTGCAACAACTTGACCAACTGCCCTATAAGCCACCGAACGTCGCCGGTTGGCCGCCAGGGCCCAAGTGGTTGTCTCCAAGCCAACAGCTCACCAGGCTGGCTTACGCGTGGGGGAACTCGTGGTGGATGCGTCCACTTGAGGGTTCCGATTTAGTTGCTGCGGTGTTGCAACGTTGTGCCCTGCATGAAGTTTCCGAGTCCACCCGTTCAGCGCTTCACGAAGCTGCCTTAGCTACGGCTGGAAGTGCTGATGCGCTTTCGGTTTCTCGACGTTTGCTCACTGCCGCCCTCTGCTCACCGGAGTTCTCCCTCGCATGAACGATAACGATTTCCCTCAAAACGCAACTACGTCGCCTCACCCCAACACCTCAGTCGACGGTGCCCGCAACCCACTGACCCTTAGCCGTCGTCAGTTGTTGGCGATGTTGGGAGTTGGAAGTTTGGCCGCTTTCGGGGCTGCGTGCACGCAAACTTCCGATGCTGCATTGAAAAAACCCACCGGCTCGAAGTCCACGGGCAAGAACCCCGGAGCGAAACCATCAGCAGGCGCAACAGGGTCGCGAGGCACTAACAACAAGGTGCTGGTGGTTCTTGAGCTGCAAGGCGGGCACGATGGATTCTCCATGCTTGTTCCCTATGCCGACGATCGATTCCGCAAGTTGCGCGATCGTGTCTGGACCGATCCCAAAGAACTCCACGTACTCGATGATCGGTACGCACTTTCAAAGGGCCTCGAACCTGTGGCAAAGCGTTTGTCGTTCATTGAAGGCGTGGGCGTAGGGAAACCCAATCTTTCGCACTTCGACATGTTGCAACGATGGTGGCAGGGTGACCCAGAAGGCAATGCCGGTCTACTCACTGGTTTCTTGGGCCGCTGTTGTGACGCCTCAGCAGGTGGTGAACCAGTGACCGCGGTATCACTCGGTGGAGGTTCAACGCCTTCGCTCATTAGTGCCAAGGCCACCACCGTTGCACTACCGGCACTCGATGCCGTGCGAGAAATTTCGAAAAACGAAGAAGAACAGCGCCGATTGAAGAAGGCCATGCAAACACTTGCCGGAGCCCGAACCGATGCCGAGAAACTGGGGAGCGGAAAAGACACCGAACAATTGATGGCTCTGGCGCGAAGAGGGCTTATTGGCAGCCTCGATCTAGCCACCATGGTTGGCCGAATCGGTGAGCCTCCCAAGACCTACCCCGACAACGACATCGCCCAGATTTTGGCCCTAACCCGCCAGCTGATTTCCCTTGAGGCAGGAATCAAAATCTTCCATATCCCCTGGGGTTCATTTGACACGCACACAAACGAAGTTGGCGTACATGCCGATCACATGAATCGACTCGGCGTAGGGCTTGAGGCGTTTGCAAAGGATCTTGAGGCCAGCGGTTTGAGTGATCGAGTGCTGCTAGCAACAACCAGTGAGTTTGGCCGCCGGGCTGAAGCCAACCAGAGTGGGACCGATCACGGAACCGCCTCCACCATGCTCATGATGGGCCCCATCAAAACCGGTCGCCACGGACAGCCAGTCAATTTCAAGGCACTCGATAGCGAAGGCAACGTCAAGGCCACAACCATGATGACCGACTACTACGCCACACTGGCCTCCTGGATCGGCGTCCGCCCAGAAGACGTGCTCTCCAAGAACAGCCATGCCATAAGCACACTTTCTCTCTAGATCGCCAAGGCCGACAGACGGACCAAAACCCCCAATGCCAGATCCTTAAACCGCAAACGCGTCGAAGCCGAACCTGGTGAGGTTCGGCTTCGTCCGTCGCTGCTGTCAAAGACTTTTACTGCGGGAAAAACCCGAGGATAAGTTTTTTATTACACCTTTATTAGTGGGAACTCGGGGTAGGCAACCATGCCCATTTCGGCCATGTCTACGCCAGCAATTTCGTCGGCTTCGGTAGAGCGAATGCCACCCTTGGTCAGCTTGTTTTGGAAGAAGAAGAACGCATAAGCAATACCAAGGATCACCGTAAGAAGCACCAAAGCCCCAATCCCTTGAGCGGCGAGCTGCTTGAACCCATTCGCCCAATCACCACTCCACAAGCCAGTAACACCATGCTCTTTGGTCCAAACCCGATCAAGAGCATTCCACGACTTGCCATAGGACCCGTCCGCGAAGATGCCAACACACAGAACACCGTAGATGCCACCGACACCATGCACGGCAATCGCGCCAACCGGATCATCGATACCCTTTGACTCAATGAATCCAACTGCCTTGATGATAAGAAGCGCAGCGGTGCACCCGATGACGGCCGAGGCGATTGGGGTAACGAAGGCGCACGGTGCGGTGATGGCCACGAGCCCGGCAAGCATGCCGTTAATCATCATGCTCGGATCAGGTTTCTTGGCTCCGGTGTACATGAGGTAAAACATCGCGAATGTGGCGCCAAACGCTCCGGCAATTCCGGTGTTCACGGCAGCAACGGTGAACCGATTGTCGGTCGCAGAAAAGGTCGATGCGGCGTTGAAGCCAAACCAGCCAAACAACAGGATGAACGTACCGAGCATGGCCATGGGAAGGTTGTGACCTTGAAGTGTTCGCGGTTTTCCGTCGGCACCAAACTTGCCGATACGGGGGCCGAGCACCAGCGCACCGGCAAGAGCGGCCATGCCACCGGTGGCGTGCACAATGCCTGATCCAGCAAAGTCGGCGTATCCGTGTCCGAGGTTCATCGAGTCACCAAGTTGTGACAACCAGCCACCACCCCAAGTCCAAGCACCGAACAGTGGGTAGTAGATAGCACCACAGAACAGACCCCAGATGGTGAAGCTCTTCCAGTTCCAACGCTCAGCCATCGAGCCGGTTGGGATGGTTGCGGTGGTGTCCATGAAGGCCACCATGTACAAGAAGAAGGCCACAACGGCAACGTCATAACCCTTGCCGGTCAACCCGATCGGGCCCTTCCACAGAAACGTCCAATCGCCTGAACCAATCAATGCGGAACCAACGGGCTTGTCGTAACCGAACACGCCAGGAAAGCTGAAGCCGCCAAACATCATGGGAAAACCAATGAAGAAGAAGCCAACGAACCCAAGACCAAAAATGGCGAAGTTCGTGCTCACAACGTGGGCCGCGTGCTTGGCGCGGCACAGGCCAGTTTCTACTAACGCGAAACCGGCCTGCATGAAGATCACCAACGCGGCACCGATGATGATCCAGAGCAAGTTCAACGAAGTGCTCGTCGAGGCTTTCGGATCACCCTGAGCAACAAGGGAATCAGCAAACGCGGGGGCGCTTGTCAACAGTCCAGTAGTAATGACGGCGGCAGTAACTGCAGCCAACTTGCGGAGACTTCGTCCCACGCTTCCTCCAAAGTTCGTGGCCCCAAAACAGTGGCCGCTGATGTGATGGATGAAAGCTACGGGTACAGAGTTTCTTCTCTGAGTCCCTTTTGTTTCCGATTTGTTCCAACCATGTTCCAGTGCAGGGAAGGGAAGTCGTTGCGTAGTGTTTCCTCTCAGTTCTAGAACACCAAGAAATTCACACCGAAATCACTACGCGAGGACGTAGGAGAACACGCACCAGTTAAAACAGCGGGCGTTAGTGCTTGCGGATGGTGCCAACCCGGTTGCCACGGAGGAAGAGTCGCTGGGCTAGGGGGCGGACATGAACACCGTGATCGAGCGCGTTCCGAATGGCTGCTTTGGTTGGCTCGGAAAGCTTGGTGCCGTTGCGATCGGTGAGATCAAAACGGTCAAGCGCCATGAAGTCACTGGTAGTGATGCGCGCTGCGTGCACATCGGCCCCGGCAGCAGCGAAGGCAACCGCAAGGGCGTGCAAGAGTCCACGGCGGTCGGTGGCACGCACTTCAGCAAGGGTATGCCACGGTGAGGCCACATCGTCGAACGTGATCACGGCATCGGACACTGCAGCAGCAACAAGTTCCCGCGATAACGCATTCGTAAGTGCACGTTCTATTGCCGCAGGATCGGGGGCCAACCCAACAACATCGGTCCGCACGCGGAATGCCTGCAGTGCAGCACCATCACCCCAGGTAGCCAATCCGGCATCGATTACATCGAGTTGCGCTTCTTCAAGGACGCCAGTCACCAGCGCCAGCAACCCAGTTTGGTCTCGGGCGCCAATTTCGAGACGCCACACATCGCCCTCGTTGTGCACGCCAACACGGAACTTGCCACGCGCGGGAAGGGGATGCAACAACGCAACGTGACGAGCGATCGATGCGGGATCTTCAACCAGCAAATACGAAAGCGGGGATGCAACAATGCGGTCGGAAAGGTATGCGGAGTTTACGAGCGCAATAGCTGAATCACGAGTTCGGTCCATCAGCGAAACCTTGTTGGGTTCTGAAAGCGTCGGCCCGGAAAGGCTTTGCAAAATCAGGCGATTGAGCTCTGTTAACAAATCTGCCTCGAAGGAAATCAAACTGTTCATGGCCAAGCTCAACACATACTGCGCACGAGCCTGTTCCTGATCACCTAAGTGCACAGCAATGCGCAACACCGAATCCTCGTCGCATCCATCAGGATGACCAGCCGCACCACGCAACAGTTGTTGATCACTAACCAAACGAGTAATTGCCGAACGGTCGGCATCGCCAAGGGCCAATCGGGCCAACGTGGTATCCACTACACCGGTGGCATTCGGAAGTTCGCGAGTGGCGTCGATCAAAAAGGCCGCTAGGTAGACGCGGTCAGGATCACGCAGCCGCCCCAACTCGATCGATCCTGAAACATCCCATGAGTGATCGTGACGACGTTCTTCAAAGGCCCGCAACCGAGAAACGCTCGGAAACGAGAACATACCGGCGGCATCGAGCGCTGAAACATCTACTCGACGCGAATGCATGGCATCACGCAACTCGGGAAGGGCGCTGGCAAGCACGCCAGTGGTATCAAGGAAGCGCCAAGCTCGCGGTGAATCCTCGTGAAGTAGGGCCACAAACTGCTCTGTGCACGTATGGTCCCAGCGGAGCCCGATGGGTTGCGATGCAGCCGAAGTCGCCACCCAATCAAGCAACGCGGAGGTCGGATCAACTCTGGCCAACTGCGCAGCAGCCTCTAACGAAACCGGGAGAAGATCATCGGCGCTGGGATTTGCGGCCAACGTCAAGGTAGGCCGAGGGCCATCGGACACCAACGTCGTCCAACCATCATCGGGTCGAGGGGAGGTTTCCATTTCAGCCAAGTTGGCCAACCGACTCTTTTGCACCCGTTTCATCTGCCACGTCAGCAATGGTGGAGTCATAAGTGTGGTTACTAATACCATGAGCAGAATCGAGGCATAGGCGTTGCCTTGCAAGATGCCTTCGCGAAGACCAACACCAGCAAAAATCAGACCAACTTCGCCACGAGGAATCATCCCAATTCCAATAAGCAACCGGTTTGAAGGCGTTCCCGTCGCCCCAACACCCGCAACAAGTTTGCCAAGAATGGCTACCCCAATCAACGCTCCGGCCAAGCCAAGAACGGCGGGTTTGACGAACTGGGTAACGTCGGTATCAATACCTATTTGGAGGAAAAACACGGGGATAAACAGGTGACCGACCGGGGTAAGTTCACGTTGAATTCGCGGGGCCGACGAACTACGCCCAAGCGCCAACCCAGCAACAAACGCGCCGACGATGGGGGCAAGATTGGCGGCGCTCGCCAGTTGAGAAATTCCCAAGGTGAAGGCCAACGCTAACGCCAAAAGGGTTCCTGACGATTTAGCAATGCGGTCGATTGCTTCAAACAGGCGGGGACCAATCCAAGAGCCAACTGCGGTGGTAACCACCAAAAAGGCCACAGCCAAGGCCACAACGCCGGCAACACTGCTCGCCGTCACTTGCCCTGAACCTGTAGCGATTCGAACCACGATGGTGAGGATCACGAGTCCAATCACGTCGTCAGCCACTGCAGCACCGAGCACCGTTCGCGCTTCAATGGTGGCCAAGGCTCGTAGATCCCCAAACACCCGAGCGGTGATACCCACTGAGGTGGCCGCAAGTGCTGCGCTAACAAACAGCGACTGATTGCTGTTGAGACCAAAGAGCTGAGCCACGCCGTACCCGGCAGCAAAGGGCATCACGACGCCAATGACCGCTACCGACATGGCGGCACGACCCACGGCCTGCAGCTCGCGCAAATCCATATGCATGCCTACTTCGAACAACAACAAGATGACGCCAATTTCACCGAGCGTTTGCAACACGGAGATGCCGCCAGCGCTGTGATCGGCTTTGTGAATCAAACCCAAAACCGATGGGCCAATCAGTATGCCCGCCACAATTTCGCCAACCACCGTTGGGATGTTGATACGTTCCGCCAACTCCGCAGCGACCTTGGCGGCCACCAGAACAATAAGGATGTCAAGAATGACGCGGCCCATGATTAGGCGCTCATAGATTCGGCGGTCACCCGCACGGGGGCAGAAGCATCAAGAGTCGGGTAGCCATCAAGTTCGTTCTGACACGCTTCGGTAACCGCATACTCGGGGGGCACCATCCAACCCCGTCCGCGCACGTTGATCAGGCTGTCATCGAGAGCCCGGCGAACATTCACCAAATGGACATCAACCCGTCGAGCCTGCTGACGGAGTCCAAGCGCCCGGGCCAACTCAGTTCGAGCAACCACCCGTCCTCGATTGGCCAACAAGGTCTGCAACAACACAACTTCACGCTGCGTTAGTGGCTGCGCAGTGCCGGCAGCTGTCGCCATCAGATCCGTGCTTTGCGAGGTGTAACCAGAAGTGATGGTGGTAGCCATAGCGAACACCGTAAGAGGCGAGGGTTTCCGCGCCATTCTCGTTATGTTTCCAGCTCTTTACAAAGCCCGCACAGCTGCAAAGGGCCTTCCGAAGAGTTGCCCGAAAAAACGTGTGGTCGGTTGTGTGCATTATCTACACACAACCGACCACACCTACCTGCTGGCACAGCCGAGGGCCCACGGAGGTCCTTATGTTTAGCGAACCCTGAGCACCAGAGCGTCGCCCTGTCCGCCACCACCACAGAGGGAGGCTGCACCCAGACCGCCGCCACGCCGACGAAGTTCATGGACCAAGGTGAGGGCCAAACGGTTGCCGGATGCCCCAATGGGATGGCCAAGGGCAATCGCACCACCGTTGACATTCACTATGTCGTCACTCACGCCTAGGTCGGCCATTGAAGCCAGGGCCACAGCTGCGAACGCTTCGTTCATTTCGATCACGTTGAGATCAGCCACCGAAAGGCCAGCTTTGCGCAGAGCGGCACGAATAGCGTTCGAAGGCTGATGCAACAACGAGGTGTCGGGTCCAGCAACCATACCGTAGGAAACCACCTCGGCCAGTGGGGTTAAACCGAGCGCTGCGGCTTTGGCGGCCGACATAACCACAACGGCAGAACCACCGTCGGAAATCTGTGAGGCATTACCGGCGGTGATCGATCCACCGGCCTCAAAACTGGCCTTCAGCGCACTCAGGGACTCGACCGTTGTTTCTGGGCGGACGCCTTCGTCGGTCTCCACCATGAGCGGATCACCTTTCCGCTGCGGCACAGCAACCGGGATGATTTCGTCGGCAAAGCGACCGTCTTTGATGGCGGCAGCGGCACGTTCATGGGATTGCGCTGAGTAGTCGTCTTGGGGCCCGCGGGCCATTCCGGCGGCGCGAGCAAAGCGTTCGGTGCTAAGTCCCATACCGACGTTTTCTAGGCCGCAGGTGAGGCCGTCGTGCATGAGCGAATCAATCACGCTCTTGTTGCCCAGGCGCATGCCGGAGCGAGCGTCAGGCATCACATAGGGCGCATTCGTCATCGATTCCATGCCACCAGCGATCACAATTTCGGCGTCGCCCATGGCAATCATTTGGTCGGCGGCGATGATGGCGTTGATACCCGAGAGGCAGACCTTATTGATGACCGTGGCGGGCACGCTGAGCGGAATGCCACCTCTGACCGCAGCTTGACGCGCGGGGAGCTGACCGGCGCCGGCGAGCAAAACCTGGCCCATGATCACGTGCTCAACCATGTCGCCGGCGATTCCGGCGCGGGCGAGCGCAGCGGCGATAGCGAAACCACCAAGATCAGCGGCGCTAAAGCTGGCCAAAGCACCTTGGAACTTACCAATGGGGGTCCGAGCTCCGGCGACTAGTACTGAACCTGGCATAGCAACTCCTAAGAAACGAGGGAAACGAGGGCAAATGTGGGCAAATGTGGGAAACGCTGGCAACACTAAACCTTCATTGTTGCCGGTTCGGGTGCGAAAGCGCCAGAACACCCACGCTCACCGGCCCCCGTCAACGCCAAACGGCCTGCTTAGGAGCCCATTCAAAAAATCATCTCTACTGAATAGAAATGTTGCATATGCAGTGTGTACCGTGCATACATGCAATCAGTACTTGACGCCCTGGCCGCTGGAGCCTCCTCCGCCGAATTCGCCAACTTGGCCCTTCCCGAGAGCTATCGGGCCCTCGTCGTGCGTCGCGAAGACCAAAACATGTTCGAAGGGGTGGCCTCGGCCGACAAAGACCCCCGCAAGAGCCTCCATATCCAAAACGTTCCGCTCCCAGAGATCGCACCCGACGAGTGCTACGTGGCCATCATGGCCTCCTCGATCAACTTCAACACGGTGTGGAGTTCGATCTTTGAGCCCGTGTCAACCTTTGGATTCCTCGACCGATTAGCCCGAGAGAGTGATTGGGCCAAGCGTCATGCCTTGCCGTACCACGTGCTTGGTTCCGATGGCTCGGGCGTGGTGCTTCGGGTTGGTTCTGCGGTGCGCAACTGGAAACCCGGCGACAAGGTCACGATTCACTGCAACCACGTCGACGATCAGGACGCCTCCTCGCACGACGATTCCATGCTCGGTTCTAACCAACGCATTTGGGGTTTTGAAACCAACTTCGGCGGACTGGCCGATATCGCCGTTGTGAAGGCCAACCAGTTGATGCCCAAGCCTGCGCACCTCACCTGGGAAGAGGCCGGCGTCAACGCGTTGTGTAACTCGACGTCATACCGAATGTTGGTTTCCAGCAATGGGGCGCGCATGAAGCAGGGAGATGTGGTGTTCGTGTGGGGTGCAACCGGAGGCATAGGCGGCTATGCGATTCAGTATGTGCTCAATGGCGGCGGCACTCCCATCGGCGTGGTGTCGTCACCAGAAAAGGCTGCTTTGCTGAACGAGATGGGTTGTGAGGCCGTCATCGACCGCCGAGTGGCCAACTACAAGTTCTGGTCCGACCCAACCACCCAAGACGAAACCGAATGGCGTCGCTTAGGTGCCGACGTGCGCAAACTCGTTGGCGAAGATCCCGACATCGTGTTCGAACATCCAGGACGCCAAACCATGGGCGCCAGCGTGTTTCTGGCCAAAAAGGGTGGAACCATAGTGACCTGCGCGGCTACGAGCGGCTACATGATCGAGTACGACAACCGACACCTCTGGATGAAGTTGAAGCAAATCAAGTCATCGCATTTCGCCAATTACTCCGAGGCTTGGGCGGCCAATCGATTGATCGCCAAGGGCCAGATTCAACCCATGTTGTCAGCCGTTCACACGTTGGAAGGCGCTGCTGAGGCTGCTCATCAGGTGCACCAAAACCTGCACGAAGGCAAGATCGGTGTGCTGTGCATGGCTCCACGCGAAGGCATGGGAATCGACAATCCGGAGTTTCGAGCCAAGGTCGGCGAAGATCGCATCACCATGATTCGGCGCCACAGTTCTTAGGCTTATCACCTAATTTTGCGCCTCTGCCAGCTCTTTTTGAGCATTCAGATCGACAGGGCACAATGGTGGGTATGACTGCTGCGCTTTTTACTGAGATTGATCATGTTGCTATTGCGGTGAACGATTTGGAGGCGGCGATTGCTTACTACCGCGACGTTTATGGAGCGGTGGTTGATCATCGGGAAATTGTGGAATCCGATGGAGTTGAGGAGGCGTTGTTGAAGGTGGCCGATAGCTACATTCAGCTGTTGACGCCTACTCGGGCTGATTCGCCGGTCGCCAAATACTTGGAGAAAAAGGGCGAGGGTTTGCACCACATTGGGTATCGGGTTGCCGACTGCGGGGTTGCCCTTGAGGCCGTGAAGGCTGCAGGTGGGAAGGTTATTGATCAGGCACCGCGTCCGGGTTCGCGGGGGACCACCGTTGCCTTCATTCACCCGAAAACGACCTTTGGCACCCTGGTCGAACTCGTGCAGGACAACGGGCCTGCGGTTCACTAACTCGAGCCGTTCCACCGGTGGTCCCGGATCTGGCCGCAATGGGCGGAGTTCATCCCAACGGTGAGCGGTTTCCGATTTAGCCAGCGGTCATCGCGGCGGCTTGTGCAGTGTCTACGTA
This sequence comes from Acidimicrobiia bacterium, assembly GCA_043743435.1. Classification (GTDB taxonomy): domain Bacteria; phylum Actinomycetota; class Acidimicrobiia; order Acidimicrobiales; family JANYDT01; genus JANMZO01. Next base: position 19,286 of record JAYTWN010000357.1, on the reverse strand, counting down.
TTCTTCCAGCGACAAAACTCGTAGAGGAGTGCCGCCGAGGTGGAACACGATGCACGCGGGTAGGTCGACCGGGTCGCCGTTACGAGCCGTTCCTCGCAGGTTGTGCTGTTGGACCACACCATCGGTAGTGGGTTGGCGACGAGTGTTTTCGTAACGAAGATCTGGCATCAGTTTGCGGATCCAACCGACCGATTTCAGATTCTGTTCCGCGGTCTGGTTGATCTGGTCGTAGTTGTGCCAGATGGTGGCATCCGCGGCGTAACACTCGTCACGTATGGTGTCGACGTCACCCGCCACGATTGAGTTCATCAACAAGTCGAGAAGCGCGTGGTGCTCTGCGGGAACGGTTGGTCCGCTTGAGTCGTTGGCTGAAGTCATCCCTGAAGTGAACACCTTGGCGCCGGACAGCGCAAGAGCATTGGTCTGAACATGCGAATTTGGGGAGATTTTGAAGGAGCACTAGCAGAGCGGGAGTCCACGTTCCCCGCCCTGCGCAGCGCCATCTAGTGCAGGGACGCGCAATTCATTGCGCAGTGTTGTTACCCCGATTCCCAGCACCATCGGGGAAACTTCACCAAAATCACTGTGCAATTACTTGCGCGAACACGCACTAGCCACCAGAAGAATTTGTACCTTTGCGTTGGCTAGCCCGAGGGGTGGTTTTGCCAATGCATTGTGTACTTACTTCTTTTTGGTGACCTTCCCCGTAGACTTTTTCTTCCCCTTAGAATTTACGGTTGCTGGCTTGCCGTTCGACAGCACCGACCCACCGTTTGAACGGAAAGCAAGTTGATTAGGTGCTCCAAGTGTTGGACCACCTTTGCTGCGGTTGGCTGCGATATCGCCCGAATAGTCGGTTCCGATGGTGACGGGCCCGCTGGAGTGGTGCTCGCCATAGGATCCGTCGCGGCTCATGCCGACCTTGATGAACCAGGTGCCCTTCGGTGCGTTGGCCCAAGTCCAAGCGTTAACTCCGGGGGTGACGGGAGCCGTACCAATTTGCGCCCAAGGACCAATTGGCGATGAGGAGGAGTAGATCGTGGCCGTGCCTCCAGCTCCGAAATTGTTGTCCCGGAACACAATGTCGGCATCGTTGGTTCCACAATCGTCGGTGGCCAGCAGCACGTTGCTGATCGGCGTTTCACGGGGGCGATACGGTTCAGCCATATCAACCCGGAAGGTGCGAACTTGGCGTCCATCTGCCGACCATCCAAATTGTGTCTCCCCGATTTCAACGGCGTTCTTCGCGGGGACTGGTGAACCGTCGAGTGGGGTCGGGTCGTTGAGGTCAAAGGTCAGCGTGGTGTCGTTGGGATACTCAACAACGGGGAGCGACATTTGGAACGTGTCCTTCTTGTCTGGCCGTAGCGTGAACTTCCAAAGGGCACGGAACACCCAGCCACCGTCGGCACCGAAGATTTGGCTGTAGCGGCCGTCCCAGCGAGGAACAATCACGGTCGTGCGGTGCCACACAGCAGGGTTGATCGTACGTCCACTTAAGTTCATGCGGACACCGGGGTCGCCCGGTTCAGCACCATCTTTGCCAAGCGCACCAACGCCATTGAATTGATTGTTGGCTACGCCCCACGTTGTGTAGTTATCGATCTTGTCCACGTCGGTCACGGCATTGAAATCCCACGCGTCACCACGGACGGTTGTCGCCCAGTCATTGTTGGCGCATGTGCGGGATTGATACGGAACGGGTTTGCCACCAAGGGGGAACAAATAGGGAACGGCACCGGCAGCATCAGGATTGAGCACTTCAGGAATTGGTCCAACAGCCACATTGTCGGAGTTCACGTTGCCATTCTCTGCACCGACAACCTGTACCCAGTCAATGTCTGCGGTGACGTTGCCACTGATAGCAACACGAATTCCCGAGACGCGTTCACGAGGGACGGCTGCTTCGTACACATGCCATCCCGGTTCAGTTACGAATTGCCGACCCGATTGGCAGCCGTCGTTCACTCCAGCCGAACACGTATAAAAAAACAATCCGGCGCCGACGGCTGCGCTCACATTCATCCGCACACGCAGTGTTGTGTACTTCGTCCCGTCGAGGGCTCGAAGGTTGCCTTCGCGATCATGGCCGATGGCTTCGGAACCCATTACGTGTCCACCGGTGTCGTAGCCACCCCACAGTGGTGAGAAGTAGCCCATGCCGTTGAAGACCATGTGCATTTGCCCATCGGACATCGTTGGCGCCCCAGCCACCCCTTGGATCGGTCCTTCGTCGATCAGGGCGATGTCTTCGGTGTTGGAAAAATCCATTTGGTCACCAAAGGTGTCGGCGAAAAATTCGCGTTGGCCACCCATGGCATGAGCGGGCGCCATCGTGGCGACGAGGCCAGATCCGATCAGCGCGGTGCCGGCAAGAAACGTTTTGGCCAAAAGAAAACGACCACGGGAAGTAGACATACCACTCTTTCGACCACGAAGAGTGAGTGCTTGAGGTTCTTTCCACTACGTCCCCAGCAATGATTCAACCGGCCTATTCCAACACAGCTCAACGCAAATCCCACGCAACGTTCGTCCGACGCAAGCCGGACGCACCAAAAACGTTGAACGAATTTCGCGTTGCAAACCGCAGGGGTTTGAGCCTTGCCTAATTCTTGGGTTTGGTTTTACCCGCTGCTTGATTGGCGGCAATTTCACGTTTGAACTCGGTGCCGATGCGCACTGGTCCGGTCGATACGTTTTCACCAAAGCTTCCGGTGGCTCCGCTGATACCGATCTTGATCCACCACAGGCCAGCGGGCGCGGTCCACTTGTAAGTGTTGCGACCGGGCGCAGCAACGACCGTAGCGATGCTCGTCCAAGCACCAAGTGGTGAAGCTGAGTAGGACAACTCAGCGTTACCACCGGTGTTGTTGTTCTCGGCGAACTCGATGTCGAAATCGGTCAAACCACAATCGTCGGTCGAAAGCAGAATCTCGTCGGCGTAGCTGAAACGCTCGTTATACGGCTCAGCCAGATCAACACGGAATACGGCATGAGTTTTGATCCAACCGACTTGTCCAGGGATCTTCTCTGTCGCTTCCGTTGGTGGTGGCGTCACGCCATCGTAGGGAGCCGGGTCTCGAAGGTCAACGCTCATCGTGGTGTCGTTGGGATACTCGGTGAGTGGATTGAATTGCTGGAACCTTTTGTCAGCAGCATTGAGCTTGGTAATGAATCGCAATACCCAACCACTGTCTAGGCCCGGGGAAAATTGCTGGCTATATTTTCCGTCGTACTTACTCAAAAGAGCCGTTGCTCGGTGGAAGGTATCGGCGTCGATCACGTTCTTACCCATGTTGAGTTTGAGGAACTCATCGCCTGGATTTGCTTTGGGAGCAAAGGTTGCGCTATCCCACTGGCCGGCAAACACGCCACCGGTGATGGTCCAATTTGGTTTGTACTGGCCCGCTTCAACAATATCTGTGCGCTTATTAAAATCCCAACCGTCGTTAATAACGTTTGTGGCCCAATCGTTGTTTTTGCAGGTGCGTCCGCTGTAGGGAACCGGGTTCCCGCCAAGCGGGAATAGGTAGGGCACGGCTCCCGCGACATCGGGGTTAAGAACCTCGGGAACCGGGCCGTTCACCGTGCCGTCTTCATCGGCGTTTCCTGGGCCGCTCCCAACAATTTGTACCCAATCAACGTCAACGTGCACGTTGGGATTTGCGTCGTTAGGGCTAATGGCCACTCGCGTTCCGGTTACGGGTGTTCCCGTCGGGAGGTTCACTTCATAGATGTGCCACCCAACGGTGGACACAAACAAGTTCGGGGTTTCACATGAGGCATTCACTCCATGCGGGCAGGTGTAGAACTGGACTCCGGCGCCCACAGCAGCCGATACATTCATACGTACACGTAGTTTACTGTACTTCGCAGGGTCGATGGGGTGGTTCCCAACCTCACGGTCGTGCGGGGTGGCAGCCGACCCACGCAGGTTCCCACCGGCGTCGTATCCAGCCCAGGCCGGCGAGAAGTAACCCGGCTTGTTGAAATCCAAGTGCATCTGGCCTACCGACAGAGTCGGCTCAGTGAATACTCCTTGAATCGGACCTTCCGTAACCAAGGCCACGTCTTCGATATTGCTGTAATCGAGCGGGTCGCCGAAGGTGTCAGAGAAGTAGTCCCGGAGAGGTCCGCTTGCGGCTTGGGCAAGGGGCAGGTTTGTCCCGGCAGCCAGGGTTAGGCCCGACACCGCCAAAGCCGTCAGGGCAAAAACGCCACGTTTTCCAAAAATCATTTGGCCAGTCTGAGTACCGAGAGTAAGGAATGCAATAACTGCACCAAAAACTAGGAAAACACCTTAAAGAAAACCCCTAAAAAGCGGGGATGGGACGGCAGCGATATCGCAAATTGGTCGGCCAGCCAATAGCCCGCGGTTTTCGAACTTGGTGATCGGGCGGCTCGGCCAGCGGGCGAAGGGATCGTCATCGGAAGGGACCACCGATGGCGAATCAGCCACGACTCGGTGCATTTGTTCGCCGTAATCGGGCCAGTCGGTGGCCATGCGCCAAACGCCATCGGGGGTCAGTCGGGAGGCCACGAGGTCGGCGAAGGATTCGGTTACCAAACGCTTATGTTGCTGGTCCTTTTTGGGCCACGGATCGGGAAAGAACGTGGTCAACAGGGTTACCGAACCGGGAGCGATCATCCATTCGAGAACGTCGAGTGCATCGGCATCCACGATTCGCACATTTTTGCAGCCGTTGGCGGCGAGCCCAATGGCCAGCGCTGCGAACCCGGGGGTGTGCACGTCGATAGCAATGACGTCCCACTCCGGATGATCGTGGGCCAGCACAACAGTGGATTCACCCATGCCAAACCCCACCTCAACGGCGAGGGGCGCAACTCGTCCAAAAATGGCTTCTTGATCGATGAAAACCGGATTTGGAGGTACCAACAAAGCGGGGACGAGTTCCACCACGGCCCGTTGTTTGACGTCGTTCATTCGGCCACGACGGGGCATAAACGTGCGTGCTCCACGACCGGAGGCGGGTCGTCCGGACTGTGCGAACGGCGCGCCTGGCTGCGATTTGTCAACCTTGGCCGGTTCGTTGGGGTCGTTTGCAACCTTAGAGAATCCAACGCCGTCCACGACCGACCAGGTTACGTGCTCGGGATGGGAGCCAAACGAACTCGACCGGTAGGTAAACCGGTTGGATTGGAGTGTTCCGTCGACAATCTGCACAGCTTTGGAACGCCTTTGAATCCAAATGTCGCCCGCTAAGCCAGTTTTTCTCATAGCTATTGAAAAAACGGCGGTAGTCGGCGACATTTCGCCATCGGCCGGCGACGAAGCGAAGCCAACGGAGCAAGTACGGTGACCTGAATGAAGGTTCACTTGCTCGACGGTACTTATGAGTTGTTTCGGCATTTCTTTGGGGTTCCGTCACACGTCACGGCAAGCGGGCAGGAGGTCGGCGCGATTCGGGGCGTGTTGGAATCGTGTTTGAGCCTGCTGAGTGACCCCGAATGTACCCATTTGGCCGTGGCGACCGACCATGTGATCGAGAGCTTCCGCAACGACCTTTACGCCGGGTACAAGGGCGGCGAGGGCATCGATCCTGTCCTATGGGGTCAAGCGCACCCCATGGAGGACGCGTTGGAAGCCATGGGCATTGCCGTGTGGCGCATGGTTGAGTACGAGGCAGACGATGGGATGGCCGCCGGCGCCTACATCGCTGCCCAGGATGACCGGGTTGACCAGGTGCTCATTCTCACGCCCGACAAAGATCTGGGCCAGTGCGTCGTAGGGAAGCGAGTGGTGCAATATGACCGTCGCAAGCGCCTCTTGATTGATCACGATGGCGTTATCGAGAAGTTTGGTGTGCCTCCCGAATCAATCCCCGACTATCTCGGTTTGGTTGGCGATACAGCCGACGGGTTCCCCGGATTACCCGGTTGGGGGGCTAAATCCGCGGCCGCCGTTTTGGCGAGATACGGGCACTTGGAGAACATTCCCCTCAATGCGGGCCAGTGGGATGTGCCGGGTTTACGGGGTGTGCAGAAGCTGGCCGCCACGTTTGCCGCCGGGATCGAGGATGCCAAGTTGTTTCGCTTGATCGCCACCACCCGCAACGACGCCATCACCATGCCCGGCGGGATCGACGAGATTCGCTGGCAAGGCCCAACACCCGAATTCGAAGCCCTGGCCCAATCGTTGGATGCGGGCAAGCTTTTTGCCAAGGCGACCGCTATTTGGGCGGGCAAGAGCCACTGAGCGGTCCCCGTCGGCCGCGGATTGTTTGGCGGATGAGGCGGCTCGCTTTGCCGTTTCGAGTTCGGTAAATTGCCCCGCTTGAGACTGGCTTTTTGGACCGCACTCCCCTGAGTCGCAAGAGCCTGATCGGTTGTTCAACTTGGTTCCGAAGCTGGTTTGGTTGAGGGTTTCGGTTGGCCGACAATGGGGTTGATTGGATTGATTTCAGGCTGACTGGTTGCGCGAGCGGCCAAACCGGGCCAGGTTTGTCCAGCTCAGGTTGGATGCAGATCACAAGCGCGGCATTAGGTGCCGACGTTGCACTAAACATTCCCCAGTCGTTTGCAGGGGTAGGTTCGGAATCCGGGCTGGATCGGAACTACCTCTGCTACGCAACTCCATTGGTCCTGGCCGGTTTCCAAATGGGTACATTCCTCCAATCGCCAGGTCTTGTAGTTGACGGCGCTCTGAAAACTACCGACTCGTCGAGCGCTCTTGGGAAGGCTCTCGTAGCGACGCGGAACCGGGCCAACCGAGTTGTTGGCGGTTTTCTCCCCGGAGCATGACAGTTTCGGCTGGGTTCGCTTGCAACATGAACCTGCAAACAGGCCGGGGAACGGCAGGCGGCGGTTCGGGCAGGAAGAGCGCCTGCGACGTCAGTGCCGCAAAGGGGTGGCTGGTCGCGTATGACTTAGAATTTCGCTCGACTGGCCGGTTGAAAGCGCCAACCGGGGCCTCAACGAGCCGAGTGGTGGCCTTTTGGTTACTTGGCAAAGGTCACATGCCGCTGCGTGGTGGCCACTTGGTTTCGCATGCCCCGGCACCGGTAACGTGGGCGCCCATGGATCACACCCTTGCCGAACGCCTCGCCCAGCTCGAGGAACGCAAACAACAGGCCTACAACGCAGGTTCTGAGCGTTCCGTGGAGCGTCAGCACGCCAAAGGCAAGATGACAGCCCGTGAGCGCATCGATGCTTTGGTGGATCCAGGCAGCTTTGTGGAGCTGGATTTGTTGGCCCGCCACCGTGCCGTGGGAATGGGGATTGAGGCCGATCGCCCCTATACCGACGGGGTTGTGACGGGTTGGGGCACGGTCGATAGTCGCAAGATCATGTTGTTTGCGCAGGATTTCACAGTGTTTGGCGGGGCGCTGGGTGAAGTGTTTGCCGAAAAGATCGTCAAGGTTATGGATATGGCCGCCTCGGTCGGTGTCCCGTTTGTGGGCCTCAACGATTCCGGTGGTGCTCGCATCCAGGAGGGCGTGGTTTCGCTTGCATCGTACGGTTCCATTTTTAAGCGCAACGTGAAGTCTTCCGGCGTGATCCCCCAGATCAGCGTAATCATGGGCCCCTGCGCTGGAGGAGCGGTGTATTCGCCGGCCATGACCGACTTTATTTTCATGGTCGATAAAACCTCGCACATGTTTATTACCGGCCCCGATGTGGTCAAGACGGTGACTGGCGAAGACGTAACTCTTGAGGAGCTTGGTGGGGCTTCAACGCACGCCGCCAAATCCGGTGTGGCAACCTTCGTTGCTCCCGATGAGCTTTCGTGCCTGGCCGACGTCCGCTTCCTGCTGTCGTTCCTGCCTTCGAACAATCTTGAAGATCCACCCCACTCGGCGACAGACGATGATCCAGAACGTAAGTGCACTGGCTTAGCGGGAATCTTGCCGGATTCACCGAACCGCCCGTATGACATGAAGAAGGTCATTCGCGAAGTGGTCGACGATGGCGAGTACTTCGAATACTTCCCCAAATGGGCAGCAAATATCACTTGTGGTTTCGCTCGCGTGAATGGCCATCCGGTTGGCGTGGTTGGCAATCAGCCGTTGGTGATGGCTGGCGTGTTGGATATTGATTCATCGGAGAAGGCTGCTCGTTTTGTGCGGACGTGTGATGCGTTCAATATTCCTCTCGTTACGTTTGTGGATGTTCCGGGCTTTATGCCAGGCACTGATCAGGAATACGGCGGCATTATTCGCCACGGCGCAAAACTTCTGTACGCATACTGTGAGGCCACTGTGCCGCGTATTTCCATCATCACCCGCAAGGCCTACGGTGGGGCATATGTGGTGATGGACTCCAAGTCGATTGGCTCGGATCTCTGTTTCGCCTGGCCGACGGCTGAGCTTGCGGTTATGGGTCCTCAGGGTGCGGTTGGCATTGTGTACAAGCGAGAGTTGGATGCGGCTGCGGATCCTGCTGCCCGACGTGCCCAGTTGGTTGATGAGTACACCGAACGATTCGCTAATCCGTACATTGCAGCGGAGCGTGGCTACGTCGACGATGTGATAGATCCTGCCGACACTCGCAAAATGCTGTCCCGTGGACTTGAGCTATTGCGCACCAAGAAGGAAGAACTACCAAAGCGCAAACACGGAAACGTCCCGCTATGAGTTCGGCCGTTGCTGACGGTGCTGTTGTTGGTTCTGGCTCTTTATCGCCGGTGGTTTCTGCGGTCACCCCCGCGCCGACGGATGAGGAGATGGCGGCAATCGTCGCCGCCCTCGAACTGGCATGGCCGCGCCCTATCGCATTACTAAGTGTACCTACTGGTCCTTCAAAAGCTGCATCGTGGCGCTGGTCGGGACGTTGGTGGGCCGCTTCCCGCCGCTAGTTTCGGTGGTGCCTGGCCGCTTCGCAACTGAAGTCCTCGCAACTGGCCGGTTTCGAATTTCTCCAGCGCAAAGTGGAGCGGGGCAATCCATCGGTGCGGCTGGGGTGCCAGTTTGCGAATACAACACCAGTCTGTATTCGCAACGTGGCACAAATGCGTCAACGGTGGTTTGTAGAGTCATGCGCGTCTCACTCGCCGCACAAACTACCGAGCGTTGATCCAGGTTTTTAGGCGGCGCATGGCTTCGGTGATGTCGTCGGCTGAACCGGCGCAGGAGAAGCGGACGAATTGGTTTCCGCGAACGGGGTCAAAATCGATCCCTGGTGTTGCGGCGATGGAAAGCTCATCGAGCCACTGTTTGCAAAGATCCCAACTGCTGGCGGTGAGGTGGGAAACATCTACTTATGCATAGAAAGCACCATCGGCGAGTGGACCTTTCGCACGGATGCTGAGATTGTTTTTTCGGTGTGGATTCACGTTTTGATGGTCGTGGCGGAGTACCGTCTGCGGCGTGAGCAAGAAGTCTTTGAGTGAAGTGGCAGACGAAGCGGCCGACGCGGGAACCGATGTTGGGGTTGGGGAGCCCGGACTCGGGACAAATCTTGAAGAGTCTGGGGCCGAGGTTGGTCTGGGTCTTGGGATTGGGCACAAGTTGTCGGAGAGTGTGCAAGCCAATGCCATGGTGGATGAGCTGAGCGATCGGTTACAGGCGTTTAAAAAGTTGAGCCATGAGTCCGATGGTGCTGGAACGGATGCGATTCTGGCCGAGTTTGGGGCCAAAGGTAAGGTCGAAGCCGACATCATCAAGGAGTTGTCGGCACAGAAACCTCTTTGGATGCCGCATCGTTTTGAGGAGGCGCACCGTATTGCCGTGCGTGCACTTGAGGTGTTGGATCGTAACGGTGCCCGTCCGGCGAAACTTCCTCCGCTTGGTCCGCTGCAGCCTGTCGCCGCGTTTTTGGTGCAGTTGGTGGCACGGTTTATTGTGCGGAATCATCAGGCTGAGGTAATTACATCGATCAAGAACATGTACATCCGTCGTGAGGCCAATAGCCCGAAGGATTCACCGGAGCGGTTTATGTTGCGGCGGGCCCGTATCGATGCCGAGCGGATATTACCGACGTTAAAAAAGAATCCACTAGGTGTACCAACCTTTCTTCTGGGTGGTGCGGTGATTTCGTGGGTATCGACGGCGTTAAGCAATGCCATTGAGAGTGCGAAATCGAAGATGGGTTTGCTGGTGGCGTTGAGTGTGTTGTTTTTGTTCTTTGCTGCCTTGTCGTGGGCTGTGTTGCGTGGTTCTGCCGTAGCTCGTCACCGAATTCGTTTGACGCTTGATGAGCCGTTGAAAGCGTTGTGGGAAACCGTCGGCGCTGCGGGGAACCCTCCGAAGGACTCGGCCAAGGATTTTGCGTTGATCGCCGTAATTTTGACTGCCGTTGGTTTCGTGCTGATTCCGATTGCCGTTGCCGTGGCGGTGCTGCGCTAGCCGTTCGCGTTCCAAGGTTTTTGGCCTTGGTTCTCGGGCTTGGTTCTCGGGCTTGGTTCTCGGGCCTGCGTTGTGTTGTCGGAGTTTCTTTACCGACGTCAACTCCGTCCGGGACGATCCGATGGGTTTACGTTTGGGCGGTCGTGCTCGAAGTCTGCTTTTGAGCAATGGGCAGTGTGCAAGATCGTGCATATTTCATCAGCAAAATTTTCAACTCGATGCTCATGCGCCCCGGCTCCACCAAAGCCTGCACAAACTGAACTGTATGGAATCCGTCAGCGCCTGAGACTGAAGTTGAGGGTAAGGGTTGGAGGACTTGGCGAGAACTTGTGCAGAACTTAAGCCCTGATACGTGCACGGAGGTCCGCCAGGGTGAAACATACGTAGATGGCCATTGCTTCGTTTTCATCGTTACCTGCTGATTCGCTGAGCGCCGAGGATGACCCTAGTGGGTTCGGGGCTATTGAGGACCTTGTCCCGGCCGAGTTACGCCCGTTCGTGGCCGGGTATCTCCATGGAGTCGATCGCGCGGAGTTGGCATCGCGGGGGCCGCTTGAGATTGCGTCGGCACTTCGTGCCCATCATGGGTTGGCGCAAACTCGGTTGGTTGGAACAGCCAACGTTGTGGTGCGGATTCCGGCGGACAACGATTGGGTGGGTGCCCGTGCGGTGGTGCAGGTGGTTACCGACGATATGCCCTTCCTGGTTGATTCGGCGGTGTTGGCGATTCGTCGGGCAGGGTTCGATGTGGAGCTGTTGATGCATCCGGTGTTTCACGTCGATCGTGATGCCGACGCGCTTTTGGTGAATTTGGGTCCTGCGGGGACAGCCGCTGTATCGATGGGCGAATCGTTCTTACATTTCGAGCTTGATGCTGTTCCCTCGGTTTCGCAACGTGAAGTTCTGCACGCACTGTTGGTTGCGGCATTTTCCGATGTGCGTGCCGCAGTGGCTGATTGGGAGGCGCTTCGTGCTCGCACATTAGAACTTGCCGGGGAAGTGCGGAACCTCACGGCGCAGCCCCTTGGTTGGACGGTCTCTCCCGGCGAGGTGGCGGAGCTTTTGACATGGATGGAGGACGGTCATTTCACGCTGCTTGGCGCGATCGATCATGTGGTCACGGGTGAATCCGGCTCGCTCGTTGAGGTTCCCGGAAGCGCTCTAGGTATACTTCGTGCACATACTGATGGGACACCGGTTGATCAGATCATCGTGCCCTCGGCCGCCTGGAATCCACTCGATGTGGCGCTGATCACCAAGACAAGTTCCACGTCGACCATTCATCGTTTTGGCCATTACGACATCGTGGTCATCAAGTCCTACGATCGCTCAGCCCCTGCAAGCCCTGGCTCCTCTGGTTTGCTGGCGTTCGTTCCTGTTGGCGAGCGTCGACTCGTTGGTATGTTCACGTCCGATACCTATTTGAAGAGTCCACTGGATATTCCTTTGCTGCGGACGAAGGTCACCACGATCCTGGAACGGAGCGGCTTGGCGCCAACAGGGCATTCGGGTAAGGAATTGAAATCCATTCTGGTCTCGCATCCTCGCGATGAGTTGTTTGCGACATCGGTGGATGAGTTGGAACGAACTGCGCAGGGCATTGCTACATTGGCCGAACGGAAACGAGTGAAAGCCTTTCTTCGCCGTGATTCCGAGCGAGGCGTGTGGTCATGCTTGGTGTACTTGCCGCGCGACCGCTACAACACCGAAGTTCGCCAACGGGTGCAGCAACGTTTGGAGCATGTGGTTGGTGGCACCTTGTCGACGTACACCACGGCTCTGACAGATTCACGCCTCGCTCGCATTCTGTTCACCATTCCGTCGCTGCTCTCCGAGTTGGACCAATCTGAGGTTGCCGGGCTCGATGCCGCACTTACCGAGGCAACTCGTTCGTGGTCGGATCAACTCGCGGACGGTCTGCGATCCGCGTCGTTCGTAGCAACACCGATCGCAGCAACGGGGTTTGCGACAACGCCGTTGGCAAAAGCGCATCCGAACCCGATTGCCACACCGACAGAAACTCGCGAAATTGCCAGAACCGATGCTCCACAACCTTCGAGCGACCCCGACGTCTCTCGTAATCAATCCGGTTTGTGGTCAAACAGCAATCGGCTACTTGAGCGCTACGTTGACGCATTCCCCGCGGCATATACCGCTGAGACACCTATCGCCCAGGCCCTCGACGATGTAGCCAGTATCGAGCGAACGCTGACGAACAATCATTTAATCGTACGTATACATAACAACACCGATGAGGACGTCGGCACCGCGCAAGCACGTCTAAGTCTCTACTCCCCTGATGCTGCGTTAGCACTGGCCGATCTCCTCCCGGTTCTAGCCAATCTCGGTCTTCGGGTGATCGACGAAAAGGCCGCCGAGGTAACCGTTGATGGTCGCATTGTGTGGATTCATGATCTAGGCGTACGCGGTTCAGGCATGGCTGCGATTGATCCCGAGGGTGATCTGGCAACGCGTTTGTGTGCAGCCATCGATGCAATTTGGACTGGCGTTGTTGACAACGATGGTTTCAATCAACTCGTTACTACCGCCGGGCTTACACACGATGAAGTGGCCATGCTGCGACTGTATGCCCGCCACGCTCGTCAGCTTGGTCTTGGGTTTTCATTGAGCTACATGGAAACAACGTTGGTCGAACAACACGCCATTGCTGCACTGTTCGCCGAGATGTTCGCCACCAAGTTCGATCCAGATCTGGCATTCACCATGGATGAAAGAGTGGGTGCCGTCGCCGAACTGGAAGCTTCGCTCGCCGTGCTGCTCGATGCCATCCCCAGTCTCGATCAGGACCGGATCTTGCGTTGTATGGCTTCACAGATTGCTGCGTCCATTCGCACCAACGCCTACCAAGAGGATCGGTCCGCCCTGTGCGTAAAGTTCGAACCTAAGCGAATTCCCGAAGCTCCCGAACCCCGTCCCCGTTTCGAAATATTCGTAAGCTCACCCAAGGTTGAAGGTATTCACCTGCGTATGGGTGCCGTGGCTCGTGGTGGGTTGCGATGGTCTGATCGGCATGAGGATTTCCGGACCGAAGTGCTGGGGTTGATGAAAGCCCAAGGCGTGAAGAATTCGGTGATTGTGCCCGCGGGCGCGAAGGGTGGATTCGTCGTGCGTCAACCACAGTTGGGCAATGATCGTGCGGCGATTCAGGCCGAGGGCATTTCCTGCTACCAAACTTTTATCCGTTCACTGCTCGATGTGACCGACAATTTGGTCGACGGCAAAGTGATCAATCCAGCTCGTGTTGTTCGCCACGATGTCGACGATACGTACCTGGTGGTTGCTGCCGATAAGGGCACCGCCACGTTCTCCGATATCGCCAATGCAATTTCGCTCGAACGGGATTTCTGGCTTGGTGATGCGTTCGCTTCCGGCGGTTCGGTGGGGTACGACCATAAGGCCATGGGCATCACGGCGCGGGGTGCGTGGGAATCGGTGAAGCGTCACTTCCTGCGCATGGGCCGCAACATATCCGCGGTCGGTGCGGCCCCGTTCACCGTGGCAGGAATCGGTGACATGTCGGGTGATGTGTTCGGCAACGGCATGCTGCTTTCCGACAAAATCCAACTGGTCATTGCGTTCGATCACCGACACATTTTCATTGACCCCACCCCCGATCCCGCGGTGAGTTTCGCCGAACGCGCCCGCCTGTTCGCCCTGCCCCGTTCCTCCTGGGACGACTACGACAAATCCCTGATCTCCACTGGCGGCGGTGTGTGGCCACGAACGGCGAAGTCCATCACCCTTCCCCCAGAGGCTCTGGCTGTTCTCGGTCTCTCTCCTGTCGCTCCTTTCACTTTGGCTCTTTCTGCTTCCACAGATTCACCGGGCTCCTTGGTTCAGGGCTCTTCCAATGCACGCCCTGTGGGTGGCTCGTCGTCCGCAGCTGAAGGTTCCTCCGCTTCAATAACTCCTGTCCACATGACCCCCACCGAAATCATCGCGGCAGCGTTGAGGGCACCGGTCGATTTGTTGTGGAACGGCGGCATCGGCACCTACGTGAAGGCCAGCACCGAAACCCACGCCCAAGCCGGCGATCGATCCAATGACATTCTCCGTGCCGACGCCAACCAACTGCGCTGCAAGATCATCGGAGAAGGCGGAAACTTAGGGCTTACGCAACGAGCCCGCATCGAGTTCGCTCAAGCAGGCGGATGGGTCAATACTGATGCCATCGACAACTCCGCCGGCGTCGACACCAGCGATCACGAAGTGAACTTGAAAATCCTCGTTGACCGCGCCGTGGCCAGTGGTGCCCTCCCCCTTGCCGATCGCAACGTACTGTTAGGTGCACTTACCAATGAAGTTGCCGAATTGGTCCTTGCCGACAACATCGCTCAAAACCGAGTACTTGGCACTGGTCTGGCCGAAGCACCAGGCATGGTTGCCCTGCATGGCCGCTACCTCGATGCGCTAGAAGCAGCCGGTCGGCTCGATCGTCGTCTCGAAGCTCTACCCGACGCTGCCGAACTTCGTGCCCGACGGGTTGCTGGCGTTGGCCTCACCATTCCCGAGCTTGCGGTGTTGATGGCTCACACCAAGTTGTGGATCACCGATCAGCTCCTCGAAGAATCGATCGGCGCAGATGCCTCATTGGACAATCATCTGCACGATTACTTTCCCGACGCCGTGGTTGCTCGTTTACCCGCCCAAGTTGATGAGCATCCACTACGCAACGAGATCATCGCCACGGTCCTGGCCAACCATGTAGTGAATCGCAACGGTTCCACGTTTGTGTTCCGCCTCGTCGACGAAACCCACGCCAGCGTTTCCGACGTCGTCCGCGCCCACCTTGCTGCTACCAATTTGCTAAGCGTAGATACGTATTGGTCAGCGGTATGTGTACTGGACGGGATGTTGTCGGATGCACACCAAAACCAGTTACTCCTCGAAGCCGACCGTGCCGTTGAACGCGCCGCGCGTTGGCTCCTCCGCAATCGCCCGCTTCCACTCGATCACGTCGCCGCCGGTGCTGCCTATCGTTCTACGATTGGTTTATTGAGCGATTTTCTCGATGCGCTCAGCCAATTCGCCGGTCCCGAACCCCTCGCTGGTTCCGATGCCGAATCCCTCAGCCGTCGTTTGGCACTGTTCGAATCGTTCGGCATCACCCCAGCATTGGCCCGCCAAGCCGCGCACTTCGAATTCGTCACCAGCCTCCTCGACATCGCCGAGCTAGCCACCAAATCCGCTCGACCTTTGGATGTTGTCGCCAACGTCTACCTAACCCTCGACGACCAACTCCGCATCGGCGAAATCCGCAGACGCATCCTCACCCTCCCCCGCGACGACCGATGGGATTCCCTAGCCCGAGCCTCCATGCGAGACGACCTCGCCGCCGAACACCTAGCCCTCACCTCAGCCGTCCTCCAAACGTCCACACCCGATCCCGCCACACCCACCGACCCAACCGCCACTTGGATCATCACCCACGCCCCCGCAATCAACCGCCACCTAGCCCTCGTAACCGAAACCGCCCAAACCACCACCAACCCCCTCGCCTCCCTCTCCGTAGTCCTCCGCCAACTCCGCACCCTCGGTTGACTGGGGCTGGAGGCTCAAATTCGGGCGTCCGACAGAAGTTTCCGTATCCGATGCCGAATCTTGAGTTGAAGATTAGGTAGTTAGCCCATTTTGAGGTCCTGAGGCTAGCTTCTCCGTCCATTATCTGGCAAGCTGTGGAAAGCAAGTGGAAAATGGAGGCCTCTATGCTGTTTGCCATCGACCGAGCCCCGTCCTATTCCCTGACCCGAGCGCCGTTGGTTCAGGCTCTCGCCCAGGTACGTTTCCCGTTAGTTTCTGACTTTCAAAACCTTGGTGGGGTCGCTCCTCTTCAGAACGCGCTGCGCGCCAATTTTCCTTTCATGGAGCAGACAAGAGTTCAAGAACTCGGGTTCGCGATCGGCCCGTCTGGTCCTTCTGCAGCTGCGAACGAAACCGTCAACTGGCAGTTCACAAACGACGATGGATACCTCCTTGAGGTTGGTTCCGGCAGCGCAACAGTCTCCGCTGGCAGTGCCTACGAAGGAGTCGACGAGTTCGCATCAATGTTCGGCGTGATGCTCGGCGCCCTTTCTGCAGTCGGAATTCCACGGTGTGACCGGATTGGGGTCCGCTATCTCTCGGTTGCTCCGTCGTTGCCTACCGGGGCCCGATCGATTCAAGAGTGGTTTCGCCCAGATGTGCTGGGTTGGGCGGGCTCTAGTGCCGTCGATCCCGATTTCGTCACTAGCTCGATTGCTCAAACGCAACTGATGGTCGAGCCGAAAGAAGAGTTCTCCAGCTGCCCCGCCTCAGTTCAAGCGATTGTTCGACATGGCTACATACCCGCTGGAGCGATTTTGGTCGGGATTCCCCAGATCTCGGTAGATTCAAGATCATTCTTTCTCGATCTTGACGTTTCCTGCGCTGGCCATCAGCCACTTTCGGCGCCTCGTTTACTCGAACAATTTCACGCGTTTCACCGAGAAATTGATAGCTTCTTTTTGTGGTCACTCAGCAAAAAGGGCGGTGAGTATTTTGGACTTGAAACGCGCAACAGCTAACGCTACCTTCAGCGCGCTTATCGTTTTGGCCCCAGGCAGCTCACTTCCTGCAGACGCAACGGTCATCTCCTCGCCCACAAGGAGTCGCGCCCCGCTCGGATCCTTCGATGATTTTGTCCGATTGCCTGAAGTGGTTTCCCAACCGCAACAACGCCTTCAAGCAATGATGCAGGAGCTTAAGAACTGGACCGGCTGGTCCGATCGCCGCCTTGCTCCAGCTTTGGGCGTTTCTCACCCAACCGTTGCCGCGCTCGCAGCAGGTCGCTCCACGGGCCGGCCCGCTGATGTCGCACGTGTGACCGAAACTCACGCCGTAATCCGGCAGATCTTTTTGCTGGTCGGTGGGGATTCAGCGGAGATCAGCAGGATTTTGATGGTTGAACGAGCCGGTTCGCCTAGCCCAATTGCGCTTCTCGCAGAGGGTAGGTCGGGAGCGGCTTACCTTGCGGCCATTGATGCGGTTCGTCCTCGCTCCAAAGGAAGGATGCTCCAATCCAAACTTCCTTCAGCGAAACCCGGCCGATCAACCGTCTCGCTCGATGAAGGCTGACGGTTCCTAAAGGCAAGCGTGGCGGATCTTTATTCACAAGGCTGGCGGCAAGGTTCGATCTTCGAACTTGAATTGGCTCTCCCGGGGTTTGAACTAGATGCTTTCAATAAACCATCGCTACGTTCCAGACCGCACTCTCGGTGGGTCGTTTGCACGCAAGACTGCGACCTTGAAGGCTCGGATGGCTCACGGTCAGATCCGTGTATCGAGCTTCGAGCGCTGCTCACGGAAAGTCCCCCGGCGAACTGGGGAATCAGAAGCAGGAAGTTTCTGCTGACGACCACCGAATACGTTGAGAGTGACCTTCCTCGTGTTTCAGTTTCTCCTCAAGTGCTGTCGAACTGCACGACTCCTGAAGCCTCTGTTGAGCAACGGGCGATGGCCTTCAAAACTTGGCTTGGCCGCCGATACGATCGTCCGGCAGTTCCACCAGAGTTCGTCGTTCTTGCGAGGCAAATTGCGTCACTGTGCGAGAAACGAAAGAGCGTAATCCGCGACAAAATTCATGATGTCCTGATCCGGTTTGATCCGTCGAAGTCCCCCGTTCACGTCGGCGTTTTTGCAGTGCTGACCGACGACGCTGATGCCTCGGTCGCTCGTGGATGGCTGGCAGAGTGCCTGATCAAACTGAGGGATGCCGTGGTCGAACAAATCGAAGTTGGAAAGCGGAGTGAGGTGTCTTTGGAATTCCTGGAAAACAGCTTTTCCGCAGATCTCAGTCAACTTACCTGGCGCGGAGAAACTTCAACCAGTGGATGAGTGCAAAGCATGATGGCCAGATCAATCCTCTAACACCTGGCTCCTGCGTCCTAGAAAATCTTGCCTCCACCACAACAGCGATTTGACACAACCTCGCCACGCTTAGATGCTGTTGGCGAAACGCTGGCTGACCTTGTGCAGGCGGCCTCGAAGGCAAACGTTAACGACGAGATAGCCGCGGCGATGGATGAGCTGACCTTGGATTGTGTTCGTGCCATTAAGGCGCTCGTGAAGAACCTCAAGTCGCACCATCTCGACTTGGATCTGCGCTGGACCAATGCGGACGGGTTTATTCGATCAGGGCGAATGGATCGCACACACGCTGGGCTTGTTCAGGAGGCTCTCGAACTTGCCGAGCGAGGCCGCACGGAATACGAGGAATCAGGAGAGCTCCGGGGTATCATTGCTCTGGGGAAGAATCGAACAGTTCCAAATTTTGAAGTCCAACGGTTCGAGCGTTACGGGTGTGGTTGCCAAAGATGCTGTAGCTATGAGCAACGATTACTCCATCGGTGAGCAAGCTATTGCAACGGTCGAGGAAACGGAACGAAAAAGCGCAACTGTATCGCGAGTCACTAAGCGTCTCCTCAAACTGTGGATGGCTTCGAATGCAACACGAAGACCGATAACGCGATCTTCTACAGTTATGGATCGGTCATTTCTCCACGCCATCGCTGTCCAGCGAAGCGCCGTTCCAAATTGCTGAGACTCGACCGAATCTTGGCAGAGGTGCGAATAGCAGTCGGTGGCCAAATCATCATCAGGCCGCACTCCAAAGCTTCCAGTTGGGGTGTCAAGTGGTGTTGGAATCCGACAGGTTGAATCGGAGCGTTGAAGGCCACCGTACAATTTCCTGGCGTAGCTTCCCGTTTGCAGTGCGAATCTGTCATTGGTGATGTCAATCGGCCACAAGTCGATCCGGGCATTGTCAGAGGTTTGGGTGCCGTCTTGGTTTTTCGGATCCCTGCGCAATTGGGCGTCGAGGAGCCCGAAGAGAAGAGCAGGCTCAACGTTGTCAAGGGCCAATATGTTGTCCTCGGTGGTGGCCATGTGAAAGTCCTCGCTTTGGGTTGTTTCTGAGGAGGGGGTGGGGGTCTAGTTTTGGCCTCC
>JAYTWN010000356.1:0-12134 GCA_043743435.1 Acidimicrobiia bacterium | reverse complement strand
TTTCTGCGTCCGGCTCCGCCGTACGAAAACATTGTGTTGTGCTTCATGGAGCCTCGCCTAACGGCGTGGGCTCTGAAGATTCGTTTTTGATTGGAGGACTCATGAACACCAGTACGCCAGAACAAGGCCTCGAAAGCTTCAAAAGCCTCGGTGCCGACGCAAAAGCCCCCGTGACCGCGGTCGGTTCCCTCGTTGGCCTCATGTGGGTATCTGAGTTCATCGACACCATTGCGGGGCACCACCTCGATCGTTACGGTGTGCGGCCCAGGTCCCTCGTGGGGCTCCGGGGAATCCCGCTGGCACCATTTCTCCACGTGGGTTGGCAACACCTCATTGGCAACACGGTGCCGTTCGCACTACTAGGTGTACTTATTGCTCTGTCTGGATTAGGTCGATTCGCCAAGGCCAGCGTGATTATTGGGCTGTGTAGCGGGCTTGGTATGTGGCTGTTTGGCGCTACCAACTCGGTGCACTTAGGAGCCAGCGGCATGGTGTTTGGCTACTTGGGTTACTTACTATCTCGTGGCTTTTTCGATCGACGGTTCGGACAGATTGTGCTTGGCATCATCGTTGGTGCTGTGTACGGCGGATTGCTGTGGGGTGTGTTGCCTACCAATACCAGCGTGAGCTGGCAGGGTCACCTCTTCGGGTTTTTTGGTGGTGTCGGCGCGGCCTGGTTAATGCGTAGACCGTCGAAGAAGGCGAAAACGGCCAGCCCTTTGGTATCGCTTTGACCTTGGTGATGCCTTGAGTCTCAGGATGCAAATCAAGCTGGAACAAGAACCAATGAACATCGATAGATTTTGAACTCGATGCGCAGGGCCGCACCCGAAAGTGCGGCCCTGAAGCAAAATGATCCTACGTGCCGCGGCGAGCCGGCAGCGTGAGTGTTTCTTATTCGCGACCGGCCGTAAGTTCGTCGGTCAACGTTTTGAACTCAGCCCAACGAGCACTGGCCAACAGGCCCGCTTGACGAGCCCAGGTCGATGGGTTGGCGATGCGGAAGCCTGAACCACCAGCATCGAGGATCGACTGAATGCGCTCAACCGGGGTAGTGGAAAGTTGATGCCACGTGGTGATTCCATCAGCAACGAGTAGCTCATCAATCTTTGGACCGATGCCCTCAACAACTTTGAGATCATCCATACCGAGCTTGGCCAATCCCAAAACTCCAGCACCGGCAGCCAACTGCTCGGCCGAAATGGTCGGTGCAGCGGCAGCTGCTTCGAGTTCGGTGACCCGAGACGTCAAATTCGCTGATTCGCCAGCACCTGCTCCGTCGACCGACGATGAAGCAAAACCCTGGATCTTCTGCTCGGCCTCGGCATGCATGGTGGTGGCCGCGGTTAGCTCAGCCTTGAGGGCGTTGAGTTCAGCGTCATGCTTGGTTTTCGCCGCCAACGTTGCGGCAGCAGCGGCGGCGGCAGCACCGGCAGCAGCAGATTCGAGTTCGTCAATCCGTTGGGTGTTCTTGAGGATGTCGCTGCCCGAACCCCTGAGTTTGGTGACCTCGCTCTTGTGCGCATCAACTTGACCAACTAAGCCTTGCACCTTGGCTTTGTGTTCGTTGGCTTCAATTTTTGCCGTGTTCAATTCAGCTCGAAGTGCACTGTCGTCACACTTGCAGAGCTTCTTGGCTAAGAACCAACCAATGATGAAGCCGATGATTGCAGCGATAGCGAGCAGTATCCATGTAGTTGCGAGGGTGTATCCCATTTTTAGCTCCCGGAGACGGTGAATTCGATACGACGGTTGGTAGCCCGAGCAATCTCGGTCTTGTTATCAGCGATCGGCTTCGTTGCGCCGTATCCCTTTGCGGCGAGACGATTACCGTCGACACCCTTAGACACCAGATAGTCGAGCACTGCTTGCGCCCGGCTTTGGCTTAGCTGTTGGTTCGCCGAAGCTTTACCAACGTTGTCGGTATGTCCGGCCACTTCGATGTTGATATTCGGGAAAGCGGCAAACTCGCGTGTGATGGAGGCCACGGCATTGTCCAGGATCGGAATGGAATCGGCCTTGATCACAGCTGAATTGGTGTCGAACTGAATACCGGAGCGATCCAGGATCGTTGCCAGGTTTTCTTGAACCTCTTCCACGGTTTTTGCCGCGGCAACGGTGATCTCGGCGGTGCCACCTGCTCCGGTGACCAATGCTTCGATGCCAGACTTGCCCAACTCGGTGAAGGCGGTTCCTGAGATGGAAAGCACCGTGTCACTTACTTTGCCTTTGGCCTCGCCAAGCGTGTTAGAAGACAGCTTGATCAAATCACCAAATGCAGCAATCCGGGTGTCTTGCAACGCGGTAGGCGGGCCAACAACGGTGAGTTCGTCGATCACGTTAGCGTCACCGTAGGCAGCCTTCGCGGCGTTGACCAGGGTTGTTCTTTGCGCTTCGCTGGTAACGACACCGGTGAGCGCAACCTTCTTGCCATCAATGGATGCGGCCACCTCAATGGGGGATCCGACAGCGCCAGCAGCAGCGGTGGCAACGGTGGTTTCCGGAGCAGCAGCAACCGTTGTGTCGACAGTGGCAGCGGCCGTAGTTTCTGCGGTGGTCTCGACGGGAGCAACGGCCACAGTCTGGGCGACGGCCGTTTCATCAGTCGAGGCTTCAACTGCGGAGCCGTCTGTGGAAGAGACGTACTTGACGTTGCGAACACCGTCGATACCTTTCACCTTGGCCATGGCCGCACCGGCGAGAGAGGCGGGGCCTCGTAGCGTGACATCCTGACCGCTGAATTTGACGCCAACACCGGCTATTCCGGCGGCTTTGAGCCCGTTCCGGGATTTCTTACCAAGATCATTTTGGATGAGGCTGTTCGCTACCAGCGCGCCGAGAAGAGCGAGAAGAAGGGGTAACAACAACCACAACCAAGGAAACTTGCATTTCACATGGCTTTTGGACTCCATGAACCCTCCGAATTGCGTAGTGACGATTGGACGAAGGAAACCTAACCCGTCACGTGGCATTTGTCATTCGGGTGCAACGAAAACAGGGAACGCCTTCAAATTTTGGGCTAAATGCTTACAAACGCCAATCATTCGTAAATCCCCAGTTCACCTTGTGTTTTGAATCTGAACTTTGGAGTCGTCGTCTACAAAAGGGGTGGAAAACCGGTCAGGGGACACCGACTGGCGGTTCGGAGGTCACGGCGTTCCACATGGCTTCGTCGGGGGTGCCGATCATCATTTGGTAGATGGCTGGCGGGTAGTGCAGGTTGGGTTTCGACGCGTCGTAGGCCGGTTGCGCGATGGCTACCGCTGGGCGTTCAAAGTCGGCGGGCGTGATGTACCGGGCAACCTCTTCGGCGCTTATTCCGGCCAAGGCCTGCACTTCAGGGTCGATCCAGGCCCGGGCGTCGATGTCGCGTCCGCAGGCCACTTCTAGGGCTAAACCTTCGGGTCCGGCGAAGTACATCGATTGGCACATACCGTGGTTCATCGGTCCAATCACGGGAATTCCTCGGCTGCGGATCCGGTCCCGCATGGCGTAAAGATCGTCAAGCGTGTCGACGTTGAAGGCCAAATGCTGCATGGTTCCCGCGGTTACCTGTCCTCCGGCGTTCCCGGCGTGGGTGACACCGAATTGGGGTTCCGCAGGATTGTCTGGATGTTGTTGAAAGGCGATGTAGCAGGTGGGGCTGAGCTCAACGAAGCCGTGAAAGGTGTTGGCTACGCCGTGCATCCAGTACAGGGCCTTTAGTTCTCCGCCCAGTACGTCGGTGAAGAACTCGATTTGGCCTTTGATGTTTCGGGTCGAGATGGCCAGGTGGTTAATGCCATTCGGATGTAACGCCATAGTGGAGCCTTTCAAGGTTTCAAGGTTTTGGTTTCAAGCTTTGGATTCAAGGCTGGATTCAAGATTGTCTTCGGGTTCGGTGTTCCGATATCGGAGTGCGAGTGCTTCGAGGTCCGGAAAAAGATCCTCGAGAGCAGACGTTCGAGCGCTCTTTTGTTACCGTTTTTCGTTACGGCTTTTTTGCTGGTGGCCGCCAGCAGGTAGCGAGCAACAGTGCCGCTCCCCCAACTCCCGCGACGGCCGTGGTGGCGAGGCCTTTCCAACCGCTAAAGAAGTCGATGGAGAAGGCGTTGTCAAAGGACCACTCGCCCGCGCCCAGGGTGCCTATAGCAATGGCGGCAGCGGTAATGATGGCTACGTATTCCCAGCCCTGCCCGGGGTTGTAGATGAAGAAGCCGTTGTCTTTGTGAGCGGTGACGAAGGCCACCACCATCACGCCAACCACACCAGCGGCAGCGAGCGGGGTAAGGAACCCAACGATCAGCAGGAGCCCCGACCCCATTTCGGTGATCGAGGCCATCCACGCCTGAACGAGCGGCGGACGCATACCAATGCTGCCAAACCATCCGGCGGTTCCTTCAATTTTGCCGCCCCGCCACACATGTGCGTAACCGTGCGTGGCGATCATGGCTCCAACCGCTACGCGAAGGAAGGTGAGAGCGAAGTTCAGCTGATTCATGACTCGATATTCGACATCACATGTTTGATGCGTGTGTAATCCTCAAGCCCGTACATGGAAAGGTCCTTGCCGTAACCGGAGTGTTTGAACCCCCCGTGGGGCATTTCGGCCACGAGCGGAATGTGGGTATTGATCCATACGCAACCAAAATCAAGCCGACGGGCCATGCGCATTGCTCGTCCGTGATTTTGGGTCCACACGCTTGATGCCAATCCGTAGGGGACACCATTGGCCAGGCGAATTGCCTCTTCTTCATCGGTAAAGCGTTGCACGGTGATCACCGGACCAAAGATCTCGTTTTGGATCATCTCGTCGTCTTGGCGCAGGCCCGAAACCACCGTCGGCGCGTAAAAGAAGCCCGGTCCGGCGATGGGTGATCCACCGGTTTGCACCGTGGCATGGACCGGGGTTCGATCAACCAATCCAGCGACCCGGGCCAGTTGGGCGGCGTTGTTGAGCGGACCGTAAAAGGCATCGACATTGTCGGGTCCGCCGGTAACGGTTCCTTGCGCGCAAGCTTTGAGTGCAGTCACGAATTCGTCATGAATGTTGGCGCTCACCAGGACTCTCGTGGCGGCGGTGCAGTCCTGTCCGGCGTTGAAATAGCCGCCCATGGCAATTCCGGCGGCGGCCGCTTCGACGTCGGCGTCTTCGAACACCACAACGGGCGCTTTGCCACCCAATTCGAGGTGCACCCGCTTGAGGGTTTTCGCAGCCGACGTGGCCACCTCAATGCCGGCCCGCACCGATCCGGTGATGGAGATGAGCTGAGGGATGTGGTGTTCCACCATGGCGCGGCCGGTGTCCCGGTCGCCGGTGATGACGTTCAGAACGCCCGGGGGCAGGAACTCCGCGGCGATCTCTGCCATCAGCAACGCCGAAGCAGGTGTGGTGTCGGACGGTTTCAACACGGTGCAATTTCCTGCGGCGATAGCCGGGGCGAACTTCCAAACGGCCATCATCATCGGGTAGTTCCACGGCGCAACCTGGGCCACCACACCGATTGCTTCACGGCGAATCATCGAGGTGTGACCCCGCATATATTCACCGGTTGACTTACCTTCAAGGATTCGCGCTGCCGACGCAAAGAACCGAATTTGGTCGCACATGGGCGGAATTTCTTCACTCATGGTTAAGCCAATCGGCTTGCCCGTATTTTCGCTTTCCACGGCTACGAGTTCTTCGGCTCGGGCTTCGAGGGCGTCGGCGATCTTCAGGAGTGCACGGCTGCGTTCGCTTGGGGTGGTGTCTCGCCATGTGTCGAAAGCCGCTGCGGCTGCACCCATCGCTCGGTCAACGTCGTTTAACCCGGATTTCGGGGCGGTTGCGTACGTTTCACCAGTTGAGGGGTTCACCACATCGGTGGTTTGACCATCGCTTGAACCTACGAATTCGCCGTCGATGAAGTTCTGAAGGATGCGTGCCATAGAACACACGGTAGCCAGCCTGTTTCGGATCTGTGGAATATTGCCCGACCGGTATCCTTTTAGTTTGTGAGTAATCCCGCAATTTCGTTGGATAAGTCCATGTCAGGTGCTGCTCTAACCTCTGAAGTTCCGGCAAAACTTCCGCGTTCAAAAGTTCCTAAGTGGCGTGGCATCCCTGTGACCTGGCTGGTTTTCCTGCCGCCCGCAATTTTGGCGTTGTCGTTGATTGCCAACGGAGCCAACCAAGCCCGGGAACGCGGTAACTCCACGGCCCTGGCTCGTAAGGCCCTGGTGAAAGCCGTGAAGGATGTGCCGTTCGAGGTTCGTCTGCCGAAGAATTTGCCGTTCGCTGCACCGCTCGTTCGTACGTTCCTTGATGCTCCCGATTCCGATCAGGGGTTCCAGGCCTTTCAGCTCAACACGTGGTACACCACCCCCGGGCGGCCGGAGTTGGGTGGCGGCAAGACGTTGCATGTGTGGCAGTCCAACGACAAGTTCTTGGCCCGCAAGCTTCGTGATCCTCTCGCTCTCAAGGGCGTATCTGTTCCTCTGGCCGGGGAAGTGTGGCACCGCGTGATCGATGATCGTGTTTCTCAACGATTTGTAACCACCTATTCCAAGCGCTTCGACGACGGAACCACCATGACTGTTGACGGTGAAGATCCCAAGATGGTTGAGGAGATCATCAAAGCCCTCCAGATTGAAGCGGTGGGCTGAGCCTTTTCGGTTTTGCGTTTTCGGCCTTAAGGCTTTCGTTCCCAGTTGTCGTTCACTTCATAGGCGTGCAGAGCATGATGCTTTGTAGCGCTCTTATTACTCCCCGAATACCTCTCTGAAAGTTCTCTGATGCTTGAGCGCCTTGCTTCGTTTTGTTTCAATCGCCGCCGAATCGTGCTCCTTGCTTGGTTCCTAGCGCTCCCGCTTGCTTTCACGTTGGCTACTGCCGCGGGAGGAACGTTCTCATCACAGCAAGGCGGCAAGCTTCCCAACTCTGATTCACAAAAAGCCTTTGAGTTGATTGACCGCGCGTTTCCAGCGGCCAAGGGTGCGCTGTCTGGAGCCAACGGCCAAGTGGTCTTTGTTGCTGAAGCCGGGTTAACCAACAAAAGGGCTGAGATCGACACGTTCCTGGCCAAACTGCGCACCCAGACCAAGATCGTCAAAAACGTCATCTCACCGTTTGAATCCGCACAGCCACGTATTTCTCGCGATGGCAAAACCGCTGTCGTCGACGTCGAATTTGTCGATGGCATCAACTTCCAAAAAGACCCACAAACCCTGCCAGCACTCGCCTCCGACATTCGCAAAGCAGGCGTGATCACCGAATTCGGCGGACAGGCGTTCTACAAATTTGAGTTTCCACCATCGGAGATTTTTGGCTTGATTGCTGCAGTCCTGATTCTGCTGTTGGCCTTCGGTTCACTCATCGCCATGGGCCTACCAATTCTCACGGCACTCTTTGGTGTTGGTATCGCCATCGCTCTCGTGCAGTTGGTTGCTGCGTTTGTTTCCATGCCCCAGTTCGTCACCCAGCTTTCCGCCATGATCGGCCTCGGCGTGGGTATTGACTACGTGCTGTTCATCATTACCCGCTACCGCGAAGAGCTTTCTCACGGACTGACCCCGCATGACGCAACTGTGCGTGCACTTGGTACTTCCGGAAAGGCCGTGGTGTTCGCTGGCATGACCGTATTGATCTCCATGCTTGGCATGTTGCTGATGGGTCTTGATTTCGTGAACGGCATTGCTATCGCCGGTGCCATGCCAGTGCTGATCATTGTGTTGGCCTCCATCACGCTAATACCGGCCATGCTTGGATTCATTGGGCATCACATCAACTCGAAGCGTCAACGAACCAAACTTGCCGACACCACTCGTGTCCACAAAGAGACCGGCTGGCATAAGTGGAGCCGCTTGGTACAACGCAAAGCACCGCTGTTCGCTCTCGCCGGTTTCGCATTGCTCATCGCGCTTACTATCCCCGTGAAAGACCTTCGCCTTGGCTTCAGCGACCGAGGGAACGATCCTTCCGAAAGCACTACTCGCAAGGCTTACGACCTTTCCGCGAAAGGATTCGGTGCTGGCTCTAATGGTCCGTTGATCATTGCCATTGACGCGGAAAAAGCAACGGGTGACGCAAGCGCAAACATCACCAAGCTGGCCAACGTTTTACGTAAAACCCCCGATGTTGCTTTCGTAATACCGCCGGACCTTCGTTCGTTGCCCAAAAAGGTTGTGGTGCTTACGGTTATTCCAACGTCGGGTCCACAAGATGAAGCGACCGACACGCTGGTGAAAGGCCTGCGTAAAACAGTAATTCCCGAAGCTGTGGCAGGGACTGGTTTACAGGCCTATGTTGGCGGTTGGACCGCCGGTGGCATTGACTTTTCTTCCACTATCGCCAAGCGTTTGCCGCTTTTTATTGGGGCAGTGTTGGTATTGAGTTTCTTGTTGCTCATGGCCGTGTTCCGCTCGATTTTGGTACCGCTCAAGGCCGTGATTATGAACCTGTTATCGATCGGTGCTTCATACGGCGTGGTCACCTGGATCTTTCAACAGGGTCACCTGGGTTCATTGATTGGCCTCGGCAAAGCTGGCCCCATTGAACCGTGGGCACCGATGATGTTGTTCGCCATCGTGTTTGGTTTGTCCATGGATTACGAAGTGTTCTTGCTTTCGAAAATCAAAGAGGAGTACGACATTCGCAAAGACAACAGCGAGGCCGTAGTGGAAGGTTTGGCTTCGACGGCTCGTTTGATTACTGCTGCTGCGGCCATCATGGTGTGCGTGTTCCTCGGCTTCATCATGGGTGACCGCACCTTGAAGCTATTCGGTATTGGTTTGGCTACCGCCGTGTTCCTCGATGCCACCATTGTGCGTATCGTGCTCGTTCCCGCCACCATGCAGTTGTTGGGCAATCGCAACTGGTGGATGCCAGCCTGGCTCGACAAGTTGCTGCCCAAGCTCGACGTTGAGGGCCACTCCAATCACGCTGCCGCGGTGAAAGCTGCTGCTAGCAAACCCGTCGCCCCGTAGCGCATGCTTGAAGCAACGTGTGTTTGGCGTATATCTGATGCGTTAGTAATCGCGCTGGACAATTTGTTCGGTGAACCTGTTGATGCCTACGTCAACGGCTCACAGGTGTGGCTGCGTGACGATGGCCCTGGTGAGCTCACCATCGAATGGCGCATGCACCCGGTTGCTGGGTACGTAAAACCCAAGGGCGTGCCCACTGCGCAGTTATTCGGCAGTTGCGCATTGGCACTTTCTCAAGGCCTCGAACCCATTGCGCCCGTCGCGTCGTTATGGGATGGTCTAGAAGGCTTTGCTGCCTATGGCGACGAGATTTCCCCAGACGCACTCCGCTCCCGTTTGGCCGAAGTGCTGGGCATCGAGCCAGACTTCTTTGGCATGGTCGATCACGAAACCATTGGAGACGCCTGGGAACACGCCGAGGGCAAACGCTCCGTAATCGCCGATCTTGTGGCCCAACTCGATCCCTAGGGTGTGGTGGCTCTCGAGCCGCGACGGTAAGGGAACCGCCAAAGACGTTGAATAGGCCACCTGGTTCGCCCCGAGGCCGATAACCTCCATGCCGTGACTAGCCAGGGGGAATTGAGTGCGAATTCTTCGTTTGCAGTATCCAGTGAAGTATCCAGCACAGTTCCGCACCCGACAGAATTAATCATCGTAGGGGCCGCCGCCGGAATTGGGCGCTGGCTCGGCGAGCATGTACTGCGTGACGGTCCGGGTACCTATGCCACGTGGGACCGGGTGACGCTGCTTGACACCACCGAGATAGCCGTGGGCGCTGGAACGTATTCAGCACCGGTAGTAGCAGCGCAAATTCTCCAATCAGGCGAGATAGTTTCCTTCAAGATCTCTGGCGAAACTGCAAGTGCGACCGATCCGGCTTGTTGGTTCGTTGAGAGCACCGTCCGTTCGGGCGACGGAGCCGGCCCGGCGGATTTGAGTGAACGTGTGCTTGGCGGGGCAAAGACTTCGACGATTGATCTGGGACGTCCAAATACTTGTGTGTTGTTGGCGGTTCCGGTGGCGACGTTGGGGACAGTGGCAACGTGGTTACTTCCGTTGCTGCATCCCAGTGCGATTGTGGTGGATACGTCAATGGATCGGGCCACTGCGGCACGGACGTTGGAGTCGGCTCGGCCGGGTTTGATCAACGTTGGGTTGCATGCGTTGTTTGGGATTATGGCCAATAGTCCCGAGGGGCAGATTTTCGCCGTGTGTCCGTCGGCCGTTGACCCCGGCGCTCATCGTTGGTTGGTGTCGGCCATCGAAGCGGCAGGTGGCACGGTAAACGAGTTGGCACCACAGCGACACGACGAAATCATGCGGTACGTGCAGGCCGCTTCACACCAAGCGTTGCTCACGTTTGCCGACGTGATTGGTAGCTCGGGACTCGATCTTGAGCGGGATTTGTGGGCCAACCGGACGCCGGTCTTCGAGTTGTTGATGTCACTGACCAGCCGGGTACTCACTCCAGGTCAAGAATCCACAATTGCTTCGATTCAGTTGGCAGACACGAACCAAACCGTAAGCACACAGATGACTGAGGCGCAGTCACGATTGCACACTGCAGCCGAAGATTCAGTTTCACAGCTCGACAACGCGGCGGTGTCACGTGCCTCGCTTGACGGCGGGGATCGAGCACCCACGCCAAACTCGGCCGAGCCAGCTCCCTCACCCGAACCGACGTTGTCCCTAACCGACCTACAAGCAGAATCGGGAACACCCCCGGAAGGTGACAAACCCGACTCTGCGGCTTTTATAGCCGTCTCAATTTCCAACGGTACAGAAATCGCGTCTGCCGATCGAGCACTTACTGAATATTTGAGTGACCTGCGGGCTCCGTTTTCTAGCGGGTTGTTCACCAAAATGCAGCAGGCGGCAACACTGGCAACCGGAGCGGTCCAATCGACCCGGGCGCGTGTGGCTGAACAACGCAGAGCGGCTGAATTGATTGCGGTCCGCACGATTGGACAGGCCGGGCAAGGCGAACGGCTCCATGTTGGCCGGGTTCGAAAAGTAACGGCAACGTCGTTTGTGCTTGATGATCTTTTAGTAGGCACACAGGGTAAAGCAGCGTTATTGATCGATGATGCTGCCGCACAAAATGCCCGGAAACTTGGCATTGGCGGCAAAGCAAAGACGGTCGAATTCAGCTTGGGCCGAGTGCAGGTACTGTCTGCCCGGGAAACCGAAGATGAACTCGACGCGTGGTTGGCCAGTGTGCAGCGGGGCGTGAAGGTGTTGATCCCCGAGTCGATTGCTGGTGCGTCGGCAGCTCGGGTAGTGGCGAGTGTGCCGTTTGTTCGCAAGGCAGAATTGATCTCCGAAGAAGTTCGTATCGGCGAACGTGAGTGCGTGGTGCGAGTGTGGGCGCGCATGGATCGCAACATGAACGCACTCGAACGCGACATCCAAAACCGGGTCGACGACGTGTTCGTGTGGCCAGATGGCGTGGTGCTTCCCCTGGCTAGCGGTGGGGCCACCAAGGTGGGCTTCTTGGGTCCCGCTGGAACATTTTCCGATATTGCCGCCCGCCGTGCGGGCAGCTTGCTTCGTACGGTGGAAACCCGCGGCGTGAACAGTGAGGAAGTTGCCATCACCCGTCACGAATACCCGGATTTTGACGCAATCGTGAACGCCGTTGTCAGCGGTGAAGTTGACGTTGCTGTGGTTCCGATTACCAATTCTTCTAGCGGACTGGTGGATCTCGCGGCCAATGTGCTGTCGTCTCGCACCGCGCATGTTGTGGCCGGTGGCGTGGTGGATGTGCCGGTGCGTTTCGATGCGTATATGGCTCCGGGTTCGGAACTAGTTTCCGGTGGCGAGGTCTACAGCCATCCGCAAGGTTTTCGTCAATGCAGTTCCTTTATTGCTGCACACAATCTGCGGGAGATTCCCTGCACGTCAACGGCTGAAGCATGTCGATTGGTGCAGTCAACCGGCGCCGGAATTGCACTCGCCGCAGCTGGTTTAGGAGACGAGTTTGCGCTTGATCTCGCACGGGCCAATGTCGGCAATCTTGCCGGTGCGCTCACCCGTTTCTTGGTCGTTGGCCGTGCCGACACCTTCGGTCCGCCGGTTCGCGTGGATGCCACTTTCCGGTCCGTTTGGATCGTCGGCCCGCCCGTTGTTGACTCGGGGTCTGCGGGCGCGGGCGTTAGCTTAAGCCGTCTCGGTGAAGGGTCTGTCGACGG
>JAYTWN010000355.1:0-3404 GCA_043743435.1 Acidimicrobiia bacterium | reverse complement strand
TGCGCTGACCTTGCGGTCGTGGGCAGCTACCGTTGTCCCTACGCCAGCGACTCCACCAACGGCATCAACAAGGGATTGCGGGCCCTTTGAGCCGGCAATCACGGCCCGCACGCCGCACCAAGAAGCAATCTTGGCAGCACGGAGCTTTGAAGACATCCCGCCACTCCCCCGCGCCGATCCAGCAGCACCGGCGACGGCCTCCAGTTCGGGAGTTACTTCGTCGACATGTTCGATCAGTTTCGCGGTGGAATCGGTCTTGGGATTTGCCGTGAAGAGCCCTGCGGTATCGGTCAGAAGAACGAGCACGTCGGCACCAACTAAATGGGCGACGAGCGCGGCGATTCGGTCGTTATCGCCAAAGCGCAATTCGTCGTTGGCGATGGCATCGTTTTCGTTGATGACGGGAACCACACCAAGTTCGAGAAGGCGATGCAACGTGTTACGGGCATGGAGGTATTGGCGTCGATCAAAGAAGTCGTTGGGGGTGAGCAGCACCTGCCCGCTCACGAGAGACTGCGCAGCAAAGGCCCCATCCCAGACCTTCATGAGCCGGCTTTGCCCGACTGCAGAAACCGCTTGAAGGGTGAGCACGTCGGTTGGACGATTATCGCCCATCCCCAACGCTTCAAGTCCGGCAGCAACCGCGGCTGAGGTAACCAAAACAACCCTGTGCCCGTCGTTGCGAAGTTGCGCAATTTGGGCGACCGTGCGCTCGATAGCGTCAACGGCAATCACCCCACGCTCATCGGTGAGTGATGAGGTTCCGATTTTCGCTACAACAGTGGCCACGCACTGAGCCTATCGGGCCAAAGAACGCTGACCCCGTCAAGTTCTTCCGCTCGCATCGATCTGCACGCATATTATATGCGCACATATAATATACCTTCGTCGTCGACACACCCCATAGGGTCAAGCGACTATTTGACGTTCAATGGGCAGTCGAGAATAAACTCAGTCCATGGTGAAGGTGAAGGTACCCACATGAACCAGTTCGCCGGCTCGCGCACCAGCCCGATGCAACGCTTTATCCACGCCAATACGCCTGAGCTGATTGTGAACATGCTGTAGAGCCAGGCCATCAGTGATGTCAGAAACGGCAACAGCACGTTCTGCATTGCGACCAATTACGCTCCACGAAGCATCGTCGTTTCGTTCCACTCGAACGCCCTCTTCTTCCGGACGGTGTAACACAAACGTATCCGCAGCGGGCTGTGCGGCACGGGCTTCGGCCACCAACGGAGCCAACTCAATCAGCAGTTCGCGAATCCCCAAGCCTGCGGCGGCGCTAATGAGAACGTCAGGACAGCCGGGCATTTCGCGAGCTTCCTCGACTCCACCTTGGAGCGTGTCGAGTTTGGTGCCAATGACCAAACGTGGACGTTGCAACAACTCAGGCTGGTAGCTACCCAACTCATGCAACAGCACCTCAAGTTGATGCTCGGGGGTAGGTCCACCTTGAGCCATTGCCCCCAAATCGAGCAGCACCAGCAACGCTCGGGAGCGCTCCACATGACGGAGGAACTGGATGCCCAAACCTTTGCCTTCGCTGGCACCTTCGATGAGTCCGGGGATGTCGGCCATGACAAATTCAAAGTCGCCACGAGGGTCAAGAGGCGTGCCAAACCGTTCAATCCGCACGACGCCGAGATGGGGTTCGAGGGTAGTAAAGGGATAGTTGGCAATCTTAGGTTTCGCTGCAGAAACGGTGGAAATCAGGGTGGATTTTCCGGCATTCGGGAACCCTACTAGGGCAACATCGGCCATCAGTTTCAGCTCGATATTGAACCAGAACTCTTCGCCCACTTCGCCCTGCTCGGCGAACGCCGGAGCACGACGACGGTTGGAGAGAAAGCTGCCATTGCCTCGTCCTCCACGTCCGCCGCGGGCAGCAAGCCAACGGTGTCCTTCTGCGGCTAGGTCGGCCAGCACTTCCCCACCGTTGCGGTCTTTCACAACGGTGCCTACCGGGACCGCCACAACTAGATCCGAGCCGACCTTGCCATGCTGCGCCTTTCCTTTGCCGTGAGTTCCAGCTACCGCCGCTCGGTGAGGGTGATCGCGAAACCCCAACAGCGAAGCTACGTTCCGATCGGCCACGAGCCAAACATCGCCACCCTTGCCGCCATTGCCGCCTTCAGGTCCGCCCTTTGGGGTGAACGGTTCACGACGGAACGAGACGCAGCCTGCGCCACCATCGCCTGCTTTGAGGTGCAGCTGGGATTCGTCGACGAACACACTCATGGAACTACCGGGCCTGACGATGCTGAAGGGAACTACGAGAAACTTCGCTGGAAACTACCGCTGACTAGATATTGGCAAAATCGCCGCCCACCGAGGCGCAATAAGTGTCCCCGGTCCGGCTTGCCGGTCGGAAGAAAACTCTCTGGCGGGACTCGAAGCAAAGCGGAAATGGCGCCCGCCAGCATCGAGATGTGCAGACGCGACACGAGCCGGCACTGGGCCGGCTCGTTCACTAACAGCCGAATGGTCATGCGACCGAGACGGCAACACTCTGGTTATTCGGGTACCAGAACGCTAACGATCTTGCGGTTACGACGCTCACCAAACTTCACGACACCATCGGTGAGAGCGAAGAGGGTGTCATCGGAGCCACAACCAACGTTGACGCCCGGGTGCACAACCGTGCCACGCTGACGAACGATGATCGAGCCAGCGCTCACTACGCCGCCGTCATAGACCTTTACGCCGAGTCGCTGGGCATTGGAGTCACGACCGTTGCGGGTTGAACCGCCACCTTTGGTTTTTGACATGAGAAGAGTCCTTAGTGTGTGCGCAAACTTACGCGGATTTCGAGCTGAGGCTTCAACGTCCGGCTACGCCGTACGAAAAGCATTTTGCTGTGCTTATTTGACCCTTCGCCTTCGGCTCGGATCTATGGAGATCAGAAAAGGGGCTTAGGCCGTAATGGCCGTAACCTTGACGGTTGCATACTTTTGGCGGTGTCCCCAGCGGCGCTGAGCACGTGCCTTCGACTTGTACATAAAGCCAACAATCTTTGGGCCCTTGGCGGTTCCGACGATCTCGGCCGTAACCTTGGCACCAGCCAACGCAGCCTTGCTCGACACCACGTTGGCGCCGTCAACGACGAGAAGTGGGGTGAACGTAACGCTCGAACCCACTGCTTCGCCCAAAAGCTCAACATCGAGCACCTGGCCGGTTTCGACCTTGTATTGCTTGCCACCGGTTTTAATCACTGCGTACATAAGGCTTCAAAGCTACACCATCGTTCGGGGGCGTTACCCCCAAATTCCCCCGAAAACAAACGACACACCTCTTTGGAGAGCTGCCGCTTCACAACCAAATAAGTCCTTGGCGCCCGCCGCTGTTGCGTCTCGGGCATGCACACAAACGCAGAAATCAGTCGATGAGGTCGCTGTCGAAGG
>JAYTWN010000354.1:0-15350 GCA_043743435.1 Acidimicrobiia bacterium | reverse complement strand
GGTTCGCACTGAAGGCCGAGACGTCTTTCTCGACGGAACGGTCGCCGATGGCGAGAGCCGTAAGCGTGCACATGATCTGGTTCGGCAAATCAAAGGTGTGCGTCACGTTGAGGATCCGAAAGTTGTTTCGCCGGCTCCCGCTGAGGTTGCCGCTGATGCGCAAGTTCCTCTTACGATCGACACCGTTGCCCCCGTGGATTCCGCTGCTGACGGTATGGCTTCTATCGCAGAGGTAACCGGCGATACTGTGCCAGAAACGACCCTCGCCACGGCTGCGGTAACAACCGCGGCTCCGGTAGTCGTAATCGATTCGACTCCGGTAGAAACGACTATTGCTGAAACCGTCCCGCCGACAACAGTGGCCCCGACCACGCTGGAACCGACGACCCTTGCGCCCACCACGCTTGAACCCACCACGCTTGAACCCACCACGATTCCTGCGTCTGTTTTGGCGACGTCAGTACCCACAACGATCGTTGTAAGCCCCGATACAACACCAGACCAGCTAGTAGCGACGGTGGTACCGAGTGGCGAGCCCGTCGAACCTATTCGGTTTGGACGGGCAAGTACTGATCTCGAACCGGCAACCGGAGCCGATATTGATCGGATCGCTGCGTTTCTTTCAGCAAACCCCAACGTGGAAATTGGTGTTGCCGGCTATGCCGACTCGCGTGGAACCAAGCTGCAGAACATGGCCCTTGCCAAGGTTCGAGCGGAAAACGTTCGTCAAGCTCTCATCGATCGTGGGATCGCCGCGCCTCGCATCAAGGCCGTATGGTTCGGCGACCGTGCTCCGGTAGCCGATAACGCTACGGACGAGGGTCGCGCTTTCAACCGTCGCGTGGAGTTCCGGTTCTTCGATGCTGCAATCGATGCCGCTTCCGCCTACGGTCAGGACGTTTCCTTCACCGGTTAGAGCTCAAGGGTACTAACCCTGTCGTTACGGGAAGTTCCCTCAGATTAGGTGGCCGGAGGAAATCACAAGAAATTGAAAACAAACAAGCGCACCCAGTGGTGCGCTCGTTTGTTTTCAAGAGTTTGAGAAGCGCGAGCCCGAGCCCGAGCTCCTAGTGCATCGCCGCAAAAGTTCCTAGCGTGTCTCCTCTTCTGGAAACACTTACAGTTCTTGAATTTCGGCGGGCGGCGACACGCGAGGAACTTCCGCTTGCGTGCACTAGGCCTTGAGCACCTGCACCTGAAGGGGCAAGTTGTCGTCGCCGATGGTGGCAACGGTTGACCCTAGGTGAGCTTTTTCGGCCACCGTGTAGGAAGTGGCAAGAACTTCGCCGCTGATGAGCGCTTCGTGGGTACGGAGCGCTTCGAGGACAGCCCCGTCGGCGGAAGAAACCGTTAGGGCGATGCGGTCGCTGACATGAAGATCAGCATCCTTGCGAGCTTGCTGGACGACGCGCACGACGTCGCGAGCTAGTCCTTCTGAGCTCAACTCGGGGGTGAGAACGATGTCGAGCAGTACCACTCCGGTGTTGCCGTCGAGTGGAGCCCAAGCGTTTTCGGTGGTGGAGTTGGAAACTACTGTCCACGAGAAATCAAACTCGTGTTCATCAAGAACTACTGGAGTTCCGTCGTCCAGGATAACCGTGGCGGTGAGACCGTCTGGACCCTGGGCGACTACCGCGCCAGCTGATTTAAATGCCGACATGAAGTCCTTCATGCGGTTGCCAAGTTTGGGGCCAAGCTTCGCCGGGATGGGTTTGGCTTGGGGTGTCGCAACTGCACTCAGGTTGGGTTCCAGGATTACTACGCGAACGTTCATTTCGTCGGCGATGATGTCTTTGTAATTTTCGAGCAACCCAGCCGATTCTGAGGCAACGGTTAGCGAAGCAAGCGGCTGACGCACGCGTCGACCAGTGGACTTACGAACGGCAGAGGCAGCACTGCACACACTGCGTACGCGGTCCATTGCCGTATCGAGCGTGGGATCGAAACCAAACATGTCAGCCGATGGCCAATCACCCAAATGCACCGACTGAGCCGATGTTCCACCAAGGCCGGTAAAGACGGCCTCGGTAGTTAACGGCAGCAGGGGAGCAGCCACCTGGCAGAGGGTGGTCAAGACAGTGAAGAGTGTGTCAAAGGCGGCCGCATCGCCATCCCAGAATCGTTCACGCGACCTGCGTACATACCAGTTCGTGAGCGCGTCGAGGAAGGACCGGATCGAACCGCAAGCGGCGAACAAATCGTAGGTATCCATCTGGGCACTTACATCTCGAACCAGGATGTGCAACTTGCCGACAATGTACTGATCGAGCGTGTCCGTCGGCGCAGCGTTGAACTTGGCCGCATAGGAGCTGGCGTTGGCGTAGAGGGTAAAGAACGAATACGTGTTCCAAATGGGCAGCACCACTTGGCGCACGGCATCGCGGATTCCGGTTTCGGTCACGGCAAAATCGCCACCACGCAGGATGGGTGATGACATGAGATACCAGCGCATGGCGTCGGAGCCGTGGCTGTTGAAGACCTCGTAGACGTCGGGATAGTTCTTGAGACTCTTGGACATTTTCATGCCGTCTGAACCAAGCACGATGCCGTGGGCCATGCAGGTATCAAACGCCGGGCGATCAAACAAGGCCGTAGCCAACACATGAAGCGTGTAAAACCAGCCGCGGGTCTGGCCGATGTATTCCACGATGAAATCGCCCGGGTAGTGATGCTCGAACCATTCTTTGTTTTCGAATGGGTAATGCACCTGGGCAAAGGGCATGGAGCCGGATTCAAACCAGCAGTCGAGCACTTCGGTGACGCGCACCATCATTGATGTTCCGGTTGGATCATCGGGGTTTGGTCGGGTTAGGTCGTCAACGACAGGGCGGTGAAGATCGGTTGGGCGAACACCAAAATCGCGTTCGATGTCGTCGAGTGATCCGTATACGTCGATGCGGGGATACGTGGGATCAGTCGACTTCCACACGGGGATTGGCGAACCCCAGAAACGGTTGCGGCTGATGCCCCAATCTCGGGCATTGGCGATCCACTTGCCGAAGCTGCCTTCCTTCACATGCTCGGGAACCCAGGTGATGTCCTTGTTCAGTTCGACCATGCGGTCGCGGAACTTGGTGACCTCAACGAACCAGCTCGACAAGGCGCGGTAGATCAACGGTGAGGCGCAACGCCAGCAGTGGGGGTAGGAGTGATCATAGGAATCATGACGAACGAGGCGGCCCATACCGCGAAGGTCCTTGATGATGAGCGGGTTGGCCTCGAATACTTGCTTGTCGAAGTAATCGGGTACCTCGTTGGTAAAACGGCCGCGCTGATCGACGGGGCTTACCGGCTCGATCCCGAGTGCATCGGTCACCAGTTTGTCTTCTTCGCCGTAGGCCGGGGCGATGTGCACGATTCCCGTGCCGTCTTCGGTGGTCACGTATTCGGCCGAAGCTACCTGGAAGGCATTGGTATGCGCGCTGAAGTAAGGGAAAAGTGGCTTGTAGCGACGGCCAACCAATTCCAAACCGCTAAGCGTGCCTACTTGTTCTGCATTTGCAAGCTCTTTGGCGTAGCTCGCCAATCGAGACGTGGCCAGGATGTAGGTTTTGCCGTCGGTGGAATCGAGCATGCGCGCGTATTCGATTTCGGGACCGACGGCACAGGCCAGGTTTGAGGGCAACGTCCACGGGGTGGTGGTCCACGCCATGAGCACTTCGCCGGTCTCCGCGCCCGAATCATCAAGCAGCGGAAAGGTGATGGTAACGGCGGGGTCTTGTCGCATCTTGTATGCGTCGTCCATCTTCAATTCGGTGTTGCTGAGCGGGGTTTCGCAGCGCCAGCAATAAGGCATGACTTTGTAGCCCTCGTAGATCAAGCCCTTGTCGTAGAGCGTCTTGAACGCCCACATGACCGATTCCATGTACGGCAGATCCAGGGTTTTGTAGTCGTTGTCAAAATCCACCCAACGGGCGGCGCGGTTGATGTAGTGCTCCCACTCCTTGGTGTAGCGCAACACGCTGGTGCGGCAGGCCTCGTTGAATTTGCCGATGCCGAATGCTTTGATTTCGTTATGTCCACTTACGCCAAGTTCGTTTTCGGCGTGGACCTCGGCAGGCATACCGTGGGTGTCCCAACCAAAACGACGTTCTACCCGTCGGCCACGCATAGTTTGGTACCGGGGGATCACATCCTTCACGTAACTGGTGAGCAGGTGTCCGTAGTGGGGGAGTCCGTTGGCGAATGGAGGTCCGTCATAGAACACGTATTCATTCGCTCCGTTTACTCCAGCCTCGCGATGTTCGACCGATTGTTTGAATGCGCCTTCTGCTGCCCAACGGGCCAACACCTCGTTCTCGATGGCCGGAAACGAGGGCGATGGGTTTACAGGTGCATAGGGAAAGGATGCGGCGGTATCAGTCATGGCGAGTCCTGCGGTTCTTGTAAAGGTGTGCGTACATTTCGTGTTGCTGTGCTTCTTCTGCGATTGTTGACGCCCGGCCGAAGCTAGACACCAAAACCACTG
The DNA here is from genome assembly GCA_043743435.1 of Acidimicrobiia bacterium. Lineage (GTDB taxonomy): Bacteria > Actinomycetota > Acidimicrobiia > Acidimicrobiales > JANYDT01 > JANMZO01. The sequence continues at coordinate 10,882 of JAYTWN010000354.1, read as the reverse complement.
CACAGGGACGACGCCCTCACGGGCTCCGCGGTACCACCCCGCTTGCTTCATCGAGAGGTTTCGATCTCAACGCAGCCACTCTTGTTTCGGCGATAACGTGCCGTGTTCCGTCCGGTTCTACTGAGTCCCACTGCCAAAGCAGCCGAACAGTTCTTCCGGAAGCTCCCGGGTGATAGCCCGATCAACACTCTCCCGATCATGTTAGCGGGCTGCCTTTGGGTTGATCGACCCTATTTGTTCGAGGGGTCGCCAAATCCGACTGTGGTTCCTTCGGCGTAAGCCAGACCACCCTCGATCTTGAGTCCGGGGATGGGACGGGTTTTGGGGAGGCCGGCTTCGGGACAGGTCCTGGGGAGTCGACCTGGCTTGATGGGAAGTGTCGGCAGATCGAATTAATGGGGATCGAAGATTCCTGCAAACACGTCGACGGCTCCGGCTCGCATGGCAATCAATGGTGCATAAAGCGGGCTCTGCCAAAAGTTGGTGATGTGCTCGGCCGAAGGAAAGCCAAGTGCTTCGAAATACTCGCCCGGTGCGAAGTCCCCAGAAATACGTCTGCGAATGTTTGACGGGCCCATCATGACGACACGTTCGCAACGATTGGTAATCAACAACTGTGAATCGCGCATTCCACGCAAGTAGGCCCCATAGGTTTCACGGTCGCGGACCATTCCGTGCACAACAAGATACGTGTACGTACGTTCATTCTCTACGGTTGGCGCGTCTAGGCCCAAGGCGTGATGACCGACGCAGATGCGCACTGGCTCGAGAGGCTGATCGATTCCATTTCCGAGCGGAGAAGACGCTCGTTGGCCTGTAGCGAACAATTTGGCTTCCGGATGGGAAGCTAAAAGATCGTCGGCATGGGGGAGATCCTGAGGTCGAAACACGCCGATTTGTCGATCTTGCGACCATTGGCCTTCGAGAACTTCTGAAGGAGCTGGTGCCAACAAAGAACGTCCCATAAACGAGGTCATGTGGAGCAACACTGATGAACACGCAAGACCCAGCCCATCTACGACCACCATGGCAGGGCCGATTTCAGGCGACATTGGCGGGCTAGCCGCTCCGGTGGTCAGAGTGGTCGGGGTGGTCATTGTTGAACAATAACCTTTTTCGGTAACTCGTGTTGCCTGCCGCTAAGCAGGCACTTTGGGTTTGTTCCCTCGCTAGTGCAGCGCTGTAAATCCCGAAAAGCTTGCCCAGGTGACCAACGAGAGTCCAATTCCGACACGAACAAAGTGAGTAGGTTTTTTAGTGATCCGCACTACTTCAGGCTTTGACGCAGACTAGAGGGGTGCGAATCGCCATTGTGGGGACAACTGCTTCGGGGAAAAGCGCGCTCGGTGAACGAATAGCGCGGGAGCTGCACAGTCGCGGGCGCGCAGCGGAAATTGTCTCGGCGGATTCCATGTGTGTGTACCGAGGCATGGATGTGGGTACGGCAAAGCCCACGAAGGCCGATCAGCGGCGATGGCCAACCCACGGGATTGACTTGGTAGACCCCGATCAAGAGTTCAGTGTCGCTCAGTTTCAACGATACGCCGTGGCGGTTCTGAAGGACATCGAGGCGCGCGGAGCCGTGGCGATACTCGTCGGAGGCACCGGGTTATATGTTGATGCCGTGGTTAACAACCTCACCATGCCTCCGCAGTTTCCTGAGATCAAACGGTCTTTGAACGATGAGCTCGCTTCAGGTACACCGATCGAAAACCTTTATGCGCGCTTAGTAGGTTTGGATCCTGGTGCTGCGGCCAGGATGGAGCCCAACAACGAACGCAGAATCATCCGTGCCTTAGAAGTCTGCGTGGGGAGCGGTCGTCGTTTCTCATCCTTTGGGCCTGGTTTGGTCGCCGCTGCCTCGGGTGTTGGCTTTGGCGACTCTTCTGGTGCTTTTGGTTCTACTAGTGCTTCTATTCCTTCGGGTGTTCCTGTTCTTGCGTCCCCGGGTTGGCTATTGTGCGGACCGACTTGGGCCCGACCGGAACTACGTGAGCGCATAGCTCAACGTTTTTCGCAGCAACTTGTAGACGGTTTCGTTGAGGAGGCGGCAAACGTGTTGGCAACATATGGCGAGGCGCGGTCGAAAACGGCGCGCCAAGCTCTGGGTTACAGGGAATTATGGGAGCACCTGGGTGGCGATTGCTCCCTTCCAGCGGCTATCGACCGAGCGATTTTGCGCACCGGGCAATTCGCGGTTCGACAAGAACGTTGGTTCCGTCGGGACCCGCGAATCCATTGGATCCAAGGTGAGATGCTTGAGCCAAGAGGTTTTGATCACGTTCCTAGGGCCGACACCGAGAGTACAACCGAAGTCGCCGGTCGCAGAGAAGTGGCCCAAATAGTGGATCTGGCGCTGAGTCCCCGGTCCGGCTTGCCGGTTGGATAGGACGTTCTGGTGAGGCATGATTGAACCTGTGAGTTTGTTGGTAAAGATTCGGAAGTACCACGGATTGGGAAATGACTTCCTGGTCTTGCTTGACGTTGACGGCCACGGTTGGACCGAGAGCGGCGTGGACGGAAAGGCCGCAGCTTTGGCCCGGGCCGCCTGCAACCGTCACCGAGGAATTGGAGCCGACGGTCTGCTGATTGTTTCTGGTGGACCCATTGATGGCAGCGCTGATGTCACTATGCGTCTCCACAATGCGGATGGTTCCATCGCTGAGATGAGCGGAAACGGAATTCGCTGTTTCTCTCAAGCCGTTGTCGACGCTGCAATTGCGCCAGCAGGTATCTTGCGAGTGCAAACGGACGCGGGTTTGCGGGTTGTCGAAGTTGGCGAAACCAATGCCGACGGTGTCGCCAACATTCGCGTGAATATGGGCGTAGCCAAGGTAGACGCGTTCGAAATTCCTGCTCAGGTGCAAGCGTTCGTGGAAGCGCTGGGCGATTCATCTGTGCGCGTAGCAACGGTTGATGTTGGAAACCCGCACATTATCGTTGGGGTCGATGCGGCGATTGTTGATGTTGCTACGTTCGACATTGCTTCGTTTGGGACCCATGTTGAGAAGCACTTCATGGAGGCCTTCGGTGGAATCAATGTGCACGTGGTGAGCCGCGTTGAACGCCCCCCAATCGAGTCCGGACTCAGGACAAGTCTTGAGAAGTCCGGACTCGGTACAGGTCTTGAGCAGTCTTGCCTCGATGTGCTGGAGATGACGATTTGGGAACGCGGTGTGGGAATTACCGAGGCGTGTGGAACCGGAGCAACAGCCGTAGCGATTGCTGCGCAAGGGTGGGGATGGGTCGGTTCGATCTGTGAACTCCGTCAACCAGGAGGAACTTCAAGGGTTGAAATCGTGGGGGAGCAGCTCACGCTCATCGGCCCTTCACAGTTTGTAGCGACGTCGGATTTTGCTTGGCATCAATGACGAAGGAGCTCATGGCGTGACCTGTCGCATTGGTTCGCGTGAACTCTTCAGTCAGACAACCTTTACGTTTGTATGTGAACGTACGGGTGTTCGAGCGGATGAACGTCGTGGGTGGACTGGCCAATTTGTCGTGCTTCGAGAAATTGCTCGACATTGATGTGCTGCGCCGATCTACGGTTCGTGCGTCGAACGCAATGAAGAACACGGGAAGAACAACCTCAGGGGGTGACGAGCAATGACAGACATGACCGCGGTGGACCGCCGCCTCGAACAACTTATTGATCGTCGGATAGAAGAAAAGATCGTGTTGGTCGGTGTTTCGATGCCTCCAAACACGATGGAGGATGCTGAAGCTGGGCTCGATGAACTAGCCCAGCTCATTGATACTGCTGGGGCGGTGGAGCGGGGACGGGTCATTCAGCGCCGCGATTCGCCAGACCCAACCTGGTACATCGGGAAAGGAAAGGCAGAAGAGCTGCGCGAAACCGCGTTGGCCGTTGATGCCGACACGGTGGTGTTTGATACCGAGCTGGCCCCCAAGCAAAGCCGAAACTTGGAGAAGCTGCTCGGGCGAACAGCTATTGATCGCACGGCCGTGATTTTGGATATCTTCGCTCAGAACGCCAGTAGTTCTGAGGGCAAGATGCAAGTTGAGCTAGCTCAGCTTCGCTATCGGTTGCCTCGGCTCCGTGGAAAGGGGGGTTCCCTTTCGCAGCAAGGTGGTGGCATCGGCACCCGAGGACCAGGCGAGACAAAGCTGGAAGTCGATCGTCGGCGCCTGCTCGAGCGGGTACACAAGCTCGAATCCCAAATTAAGGATCTCTCCAAGATTCGCGACAATCAGCGCAAAGGTCGTCGGCGAAATCGTCAAGCGAGTGTGGCGTTGGTTGGCTACACAAACGCAGGTAAATCGACTTTGCTCAACTGCCTGACTGAGGCGGGAGTGTTGGTAGAAAACCGTCTGTTCTCTACGCTTGACCCCACGACCCGGCGACTGTCGTTGCCCGGCGGCGAAGTGGTGCTGTTGAGTGACACGGTAGGATTTGTGCGCAATCTTCCCCACCAGTTGGTGGAAGCGTTCAAGAGCACGCTCGATGAAGTGGCCTACGCCGACTTGTTGATTCACGTGGTGGATGCCTCGGGACCCGATCCTCTCGGCAACATGCGCGCGGTGCAGGTGGTGCTCGACGAATTGGGTGCCGCGGCGGTCCCTCAGCTGATTGTTTTCAACAAATCCGATGTGGCATGGCCTGCTGATGTCGAACGGCTGGTGGGTTCCCATCAAGGGTCGGTCGCCATTTCGGCACATCAGGGAATTGGCATCGAGCGCTTTTTATTGCAGCTGAGCGATCGTTTGCGTGCCTTGACCAACGTTGTTGAGCTTCTCATTCCCTATGACCGAGGCGATGTGGTGGCTGCCATTCATCGTGAAGGTGAAGTCTTGCTGGAAGCACATGAAGAAGGGGGCACCCGTTTGCGGGCCCGGCTCGATGAAGCTTCTCTTGGTGTGGTGAGCGCTTACTTGGTAGAAGCCCCAAAACTGCTTTAAAAATAAGTAAAATAACTCATGGCGTTTGAAAAAAGTAGGCATAAAGCCTGAAAAGCTGGGTAAATTACATTTTTCCGAATTTTGGGCAGTTGAATGCTGGACAAATTTAAGGGGCCGTGTCTTCATGGTTATGAGAACAATTCTCTAGAGAGCTTCACGGTTTGTTCAATTGTGGACGAATATGGTGCAGTCTCGGAATTCGTTCTTGAGAATCGAACCGGAAGGACACCTCAGTGTTACTGAGCCATGTAAGCGTTTTACTTGCTGATCGTAAACAATGGAAATTTGAGGGCCTCGCTCGGTGTTTGTCCAGCGAAGGTGCCCAAGTGTTGCGTTCCGGAGATTTGGAAGAAACGCTGTCCCTGTATGCCGAGCATGAACCAACAATCGTTCTTTTGAGCACAACGCTTGGTGCGATTCCAGCGGCGGCTGCGGTTTTTGACTTTCGAGCGAAGTTTCCCTCTTCAGTCCTTTGTTTATGTGTTGATGGCAATGACGCAGAAGGACTTTTGCTGGTCCATGCCTCCGGAGCGAACGGCTACATCACAACGACAATGTCGCTTGATGACGCCCTTTCCGTTTTCTGTGCACTTGGCGGCGTGCCGGATTCTCAGCCAATCAACACTGACGAAGAAGCCCTCTCCGCTCGCCAGGTACAGATTTTGGCTGCGGTAGTCGCTGGCATGAACGTCCGCGAGATCGGGAAAGAACTGGCGATTTCGCACAAAACGGTAAACAACCACCTAACGGCCATTTATCGTCGACTTGACGCGCAGAACCTCACACAAGCAATCGTGAAGGCTGCGAAACTTGGGTTGATCTCGGTTGGCTAACGGACCAGCGCCGCAAACTTTTGCGCCGCTGGTGCCTTTGCTGAGCCAGATGCTGGTGTTATCGCTGAAGCTTTTCCGTTAGACGTTCAATGACTCTCGCCAACTGTTCGACTCGGTCGCGCAACTGCGAGATTTCTACGCCAAGATCATCAACAGACTTGCCCTGTTCATGGGTGTGTTTTCCAATTTCGACTACCGAGCTGTGCAGTGCGCTATGACTCGCATGCAAATCTTTGATGTATGCGTTGGTGTCATCGATCGCTGTAGTCAAGGTGTCCTGGTCGCGCAGTTGTAAATCGATGGTGTCGCGTACGGCTTCTCGCGTTTCACGGATTGCATCAACAATGGCCGCCGACCGTTGATGATCGCGAACATCTCGGCGATCGATTTCAAACTTGATGGCCTTCTCAATTTGTGTTCGTACAGCGCCTCGAGCCCCAAGCAGCGCTGGAACCTGATAGTCCGACGGGGGAAGTACAACGGGGCCTAAACCTCTATGCGCTAACGAAGATCGGCGGACGGTTGCGTCGTTTTCACCAGCCGTTGCCTGTTCCGTGTTGTTGGGATCGCTCTTGTCGCTCGTGTTGGTGTCGCTGGTGCTCTTGGTGTGGGTCTCGGCGTTGTCGTCCATCGTTGCCTCCAATGGGTTTGACGATGTAGGGGTGGTGACGTGTTGGGTTGGGTTCTGCTTCGCCTCGTGATCAGAAACCACGCGCCTGATTTGTTCGCGAATAAAGTCGGCCCCGTCGAATGAGGCCGCCAGTGCTGCGATGCGTTCTTGGCCTGCGACCCCCATGGCGTCGGCGGCCGCTTGATTGGCGCTGAGTTTTCCTAACAATTGTGCAGCGACATCGAGATCAGGCTCTGCCCATCGACCGGCGCCTGCGTACGTTGCGGTCGCCGCCGGGATGGGCACAAGTCTCCCCGGAACAACGTACGTGCACGTAGTATCCATGAAGTCCATGTTTCCCGAGTATCCCGTAGCAATGACGGGAGTCCCCACAGCCATCGCTTCAGCAATGGTGAGCCCCCAACCCTCCGCCCGATGGAGTGAGAGATAACAGTCGGTTCTGGCCAGAAGGCAGGTGGTGACATAGGACGATAGGTAGCTGTCAACGACAACAATGTCGGTTCGATCGCCAATGGTGTATCGAAGGTGTTCAACGTCGGCGGGATGGCGTTCGCTGGAAATGGTCTTGAGAATCAGCACGGGAACTCGCCCGTCGGGCAAAGGTTGTCCGGCTCGGGGGAATGCTCGACGGAACGCGTCAATGGCGCCCCAAGGATTCTTTCGTTCGGCAACGCTTGCGTAGTCAAACATGTACGACACAACGAAACGATCCTCGCCAATGCCGAACTCTTCATTCGCTCGTATTCGAAGCGCCGCTCGATCAGGGTTTGGATTCATCGCGCCCAAAGGAATTATGCGCACGGGCTTTTCCGTAGCCGGGGCTAACGCCGCTCGAACGTGTTCGCTGGCCACCCAGACTTCATCAACCAAATCAAACGCAGGCCAGAAACGTTGCGGAAATTCTTCGACCTCCCAAAACCACAAACCCACCACCGTTTTGTTGCGGACGGCCTCGGGTTTACGAAGCGAGAAATCTCGAAGGCCGTCGGCGTTGAGCACAATCACGGTCAAGGGGTAGGGGAACTCCGCTAGGGGATCATCGCAAGATCCGATGTCACTCAAACCGCCACTGACGTTGGAGGTCGAGCTGGGCAGTTGATGCTCAAGATTTAACGGATGTTCCTGACGATGGGCCGTGGCATCGTCCACCGAAACGCTAAAGGCAACCCCAGAGCGTTCCACCGAACGAAGTAATAAGCGTGCAGCAGTTCCAATGCCGAACTCCGCCCGTAACAATCCAACAACGTTAATCCCTGGGATGATTTGGGCGTGTTCGTCGGCAGAAGGGGAAGGGAAAGCGTTGCTGCGAAGGTGCAGCAGCGGAACCGGTCCCGGCTCATCTTGGGCCTGGGTGGTGGAACCCACCATTGCATTGCTATCGCGACGGTCTGTTTCCGGGTCCGCCACGTTGTCGGCAAAGGAGAGCGGCTTTACCGGTGGGCTGGGAATCAGACTGCCGGCAATGCCGTGCTGGCGTCCTTTTGCCTGGACCCAAGCGACAAAACCGTGCTTACCGGGGTCGCTCGGGTCGGGAAAGAGCAGCCGTAAACCGGGCTCCACATCATGGCGTGCCTGGAGATAGCGGGTGAGTTGACCGGCCGTCTCGACAGGCTCGTTCAGCCAGGCAAAAAACGTTGTGCTTGAGGAAACGAACGGATTGGGAGGTGGGGAAACTTCCCGGCGAGGTGCATCGAGCGAGCCCCGGCGATAGGCCAAACGCATGGCATCGTCGAATACCGTGCCGTCATCAAGCGTGTCCCAGCCGCCGATAATCTCCGGTACTGCGGTTATAACATTCGGCCGGGTTTCAAACGCATAGCTGGCCTCGATGGCAGCGATCTCTTCTGCCCGTTTGCGGAGACGTTCACCAAACCACGGAAGGTCACTCGGACGAATTCGAGGATTGGCGGCGCTCAGGACGGAGGCAATCCATGGCGTGTGGTGATCGAAACCTGGATACCGAAGGAGCGAAGGGTCAAAGGAGCGACCGCTTTCTTCCGCGTTTCGAAACGAAATACCAATACTGGGCTCGCGGACGAGAAAGGCCCCATGGGTGACCGCCAAAGAATCGAGCCACGGATGTGCCAACGGGTCGATTCGGTCGAGGGGAATATGGGGGCTCGGGGTAAGGGCCGCCATCCACGCGTCGAGCATGGGCAAAGCGGCGCTTGTGCAGGCGAGAAGCTCCTGATCGAACCGCCCGCTTGCCGCCAAAGAAACCGTGTCTGGAAGCTTGCCATCGGAAGGTAGGTCACTAAGCCTTGAAGGCACCAGCGCAGCACCGCTCCTCGCTGCGCCCGCCAATAAACTCACCAGAGGCCCTTCGACTTCGGCATCATCAGGTAGGGAAACGACCACCACTCGTTCCGGGCTGGAACGCAAAATCGCCGCCATAAGGTGAGGTCTGAGTGCCCGTTTGGCGGTTTCGCCTCGCACGCTGGTGACCGTTTCGATCAACAGTGCTTCCCCAATAAGGAGCGAGAGTTCGGCGGTATGGAGGACCTCGACGTCGGGAATGGTTATGGAGTGAAATCGAGCATCAAGAACGGCAACTGTGGCAAGAGCCCCGGGGTGAGCGTGAAGGAACGATGTTGAGGCGACTGTTGCTCCGGGGAGCCCTTCCAACGTGGTCACAATTACCGCGCGCACCTGAGGATTGGACACGTACTCAGCTTAGTTGCTCTTGTTTGAACGAGTCGGAGTTGGGGCCCGCCAAGTTTGATGCTCGTGGTGGCTGGTTGTCCTTAGGGCCGATCCGCACTTGCCGGTCGGTTGAGAGCACCGTCCGTTCGGGTGACGAAGCCGGCCCGGCGGAGTCTGATGGGGGTGCTGCGCCCTGGCGGCCTTTGGCGTCTAACCTTGGCGGGCCTCAAGGTTGCGCAATCTTCGGCCTTTTCTCGTGAACCCTTTGAACCTTCCCTCCATAACCATCATCCTGGTCAATTACAACGGGCGTGAGCACCTTTCGCCCTGTTTGGATTCCATCCTCGCGTTGGACTATCCCAAAGAGCTGGTTCACACCATTTGTGTCGAGAACGATTCACGTGATGGTTCCCGGGAATTGCTGGCGTCAACGTATCCGTGGGTCGAAACGCTCTCGCAGTCAACGAATTTGGGTTTTTCTCCGGCGGTCAATCTCGCTGCCAAACATGCCACCAGCGATTGCGTTGCGTTGGTCAACAACGACATGCGACTCGATCCGCAGTGGCTTCGTGGCTTGGTTTCCCAATATGACCCACGTGCGGGGTTCATTTGCGTAGCCGGAACCATTCTCGATTGGGATGGCACGCACGTTGACTTCGTCGATGGCACCATCAACTTTCACGGTTTCGGTCAACAACAAGGTTTCGGCCTAACCGTTGAAGAAGCTGAAGCGAAGGGCTTAACCGGCGACACTGCCAATGGCCGGGTGTTGCCGTTCGCCTGCGGCGGTTCGATGCTGGTTCGCCGTGATGTGTTTGTTGAGCTTGGTGGCTTTGATCCGGCCTACTTTGCCTACTTTGAAGACGTTGATTTTGGTTGGCGTCTCCAAGTGTGTGGCTATCGGACTCGTTTGGCCGCCCACGCCCGCAGCTATCACCGCCACCATGGCACGTCATCCGGATTTGCTACCCATGAGCGCATTTTGTTGTTGGAGCGCAATGCTTTGCGCACGTTGTTAAAAAACGCTGGCGACGAAGCACTGCCAAAACTGCTGTCTGCCGCACTGTTGCTCTGTGCACGTAGGGCTCAGGGTGATGCTCGTAGTGATCGCGCATCGTATGACGTTGGTACCAAGGCCGAAGAGATGGAATTGGTCCATCGCATCGCCACGGGTCGTATGCACGCAGTCAATGATGTGCTCGACGATCTTGATGGCATCTTGGCCCTTCGTCACCAAATCCAATCGCGTCGCCAAGTGTCTGATGAAATGGTGTTTGCTTCGTTTGGAAAACCGCTCGAAGCGCTGGGCAATGATCAGCCGCCGTACATTGCCACGCTCGATAAAGTTGCCCGGTTTTTGGGGATTCCTGAGCTGTTCGAAGAAACGCCGGTTTCTCGATTTGTGGTGCTTTCCTCCTCGGATGTGATCGGCCCTCGCATGGCAGGGACAGCAATTCGGTCTTGGGAATTAGCCTGTGCGCTTAGTAAAGTTGTGCCGACGACGTTGGCTTCGCCCTCCCCGGTTGGACGTTCGCATCCCGATGTCACCGTGGTGCAGTTCTCTGATTCTGCTGAGCTGCTGAATCTGGTGGATCATGCCGATGCGGTGCTGGTGTTTGGTTTCGACTTGCGTCGCTACCCGTTCTTGGCTCATACCCGCGCCCTTGTGGTGGTTGATCTTTACGATCCGTGGATCTTTGGGTCGCTCGAACAATATGATGCCATGACCCGTGAACAGGCGGAAGGCTCTAAAGCCCATGAGATTGGCACGCTGAACGAACTGATGGACGTTGGTGATTTCTTCGTGTGTGCCTCGGAACGTCAACGCGATTTTTGGGTTGGCATGTTGGCCTCG
>JAYTWN010000353.1:0-20942 GCA_043743435.1 Acidimicrobiia bacterium | reverse complement strand
CAACGTCTGGGCGGATGACGCCGGCGGCGAAACACCAAGAAATGAACGGCCAAGCATCGGTTCGGCTCACATCATCAAGTCGTGCCGGTGTTGGCCGTTGCATCCAAACCGCCAGGTCACTGAATCGTTGAGTGAATTTCTCATAGCCGAGGTTCCGAAGCCGTTTCCCTCGCCAAGCACAATCAAGAGCCTCAACGAAGTGGCGGTAGCGGTCATTGACAGGTCCTGCTACATCGACGGTGTTGCTGACCGCAAAGAGCGCTCTCATCGTGACGACCTTGCCTTGTCGTACTCCGCGGCGATTGTGGCCGAGGAGAGATGCACATAAGCAGCAGTTGTTTCGGGTGAAGCGTGGCCCATCAACTCACGTAACACCAACAGGTCTATCCCCGCCGACGCCAACTCTGTCCCATAGGTGTGACGCAGCCGGTGAGGTCGAACCCGAACAGCACCCGTTCGCGCTCGGTGGCAACGGAACAGACTTCTCGTCCCAGCCTCGGTCATCGCGGCACCACGCGTTAGGCCTCGCAACACAACAAAACACTCCAAAGCGTTGGTATCACGTGGCCGTTCACTGCGTAGGTAGATCGTAAGTTCACTGAAGAACGCGCGATCGACCGGGACAACGCGTTCCCGGCCGCCTTTGCCGATCACCCGCACTCGTCGCACACCGAAATCGACATCGGCAAGTCGAAGCGAACGTACCTCTGCGGCCCGAAGCCCACCGAGCAACATCAACAACACGATTGCCCGGTCCCGGTGAGTATTCAGGTCCGACAAGAACTCTGTAACATCGTCTGCGTCAAGCGATTCGGGCAACCGCACAGGTTCTTTTACAAGTCGACCGCCCGTACGTTCACGACCCGTCGAAATGTGCCCCAAAAGACCCCGCTTTTTCGCTCTTAACCCAACCGAACGGCGAGCCGACGGGACTGGGCTGCGATCACAAAGACCGCTGATCACAGCGAACTCGAACAGTCCCCGAACCGCAGCAACACGCTGATTCATCGTGGCAGGGGAAGCACCAAGCGCACCACGAAGACGAACAACTTTCCCGGTCGCAGGCGTCGCGAGCCAATCCAAGAATTCGAACACATCCATTGGTGTGATCATCGACAACGAACGCCCGGTCACCTCGCAGAATCGAAGAAAACTCAACACATGAAACGCGTAAGCACGGACAGTCAACCGGGCAAACGAACGGACCTCAAGATGACGCAAAAACGCGTTCGCCATCTCAACGTCAGCAGACGCGCCGCCACCAATCCGGTAGCCAGAAACAACACTCTCAACGAACATCAACAACCTCCAAAGTTTGGGGTCACATCAAGTGAAACCCACCCCGGCATCCAACGCGCGGACCCACCACAACGAAACCAACGAACACCGGTTAACGGATAAACGTTTGATTTGTTTGATGATCCGATTCGCTGCTTCAACCTTTCCATTTGAGGCCCCAGTTTTGTGTCTGGCAACGATTGTCAGCTCTGGGCCGGACTTGTAGTGACAGCAAAAGCTGACGGCCTCGTTGAGTTTCACGATTGCTTCCGCACGGGTTTTTGTGTGGTAGGCCGCACGAACTTTTTCTTTGCCGTACCAGGCGTCGAAGAGTGCAGCGATCTATGGGGGTTAGGTTGCTGCGCAAGCGTTAACGCGCGGCAGGTCACACGGTGCCCGAAGGCAGGCTCCCTCATTCCTCGCACGGGTACTTTCTCCGACGGGGTGATATCGATGCGCCGGTGGTGTTTAAGGTTGATCGTGACCGCGATGGAAGGTCGTTCTCGGCTCGCCGGGTGACTGCGGTACAACACGGCGAGGTCATTTGGGATATGGCGTGCTCGTTTGCTCCGCCAATCGATGGGGCCGCCGAGTACACCCCAGAAATGAACCCCCAGATTGCTTCACCCGAAGCTTGTGTGCTGAACCTGGAGGACTGGTGCCCACTGGTGGAAATCCGAACCGCGCCACATCCCGAAGGCCGCGAAACGCCTCCTCGTACTAACGATCGAGTGTGGGCAAAAGTTCGTGTGCCGGTTCCCGCAGATCCGATGCCTCATGCTTGTCTGCTGGCATTTGCTGCCGACATTGGCGCAGGATTTGGTGATGTCGCCGGACCAGGAATTCCCTTATTCGGACCAAGTATCGATTTCTCGGTTTGGTTCCACGGCTCAGTGAACATGAACGACTGGGTGTTGTTTGAATCGTCGGCTCTCAAGGTTGGCGGCCATCGCGGCCTCTATCGCAGCTCAGCACATTCTGCCGACGGTCAACTCATCGCCATGGTGAGCTAAGAAATGCTGCTGCGCCCCGAACTCGCCTCGCAGTACTGAACCTTCTGATCAAGGCAGTCGAGCTAGTCGAGCAAAATCATCGAGGGGATGAAAACGACGCAGGAGGAGTCATGTAGCTCCCCTCGATTTGAACGACGGTTCATGCTGCGTTTTGCGATTGGAAACTCGTTGGGCAATACTCGACCATTCGCTCCTGGGTTTGTTCTGTCACGCAGAACCTGAGCGAACGTATTTTGTATTCGCGCTTATGGATGGCTAAAGGGCTTGATGACCAACGTTCGATGGATCGAAGACACACCATACGGATCGAAGACGCCGTTTTGGCCGCGGGCCAATGCTGGCGAAGTACTTCCGGCCCCTCCGAGTCCTTCAGCGTGAGATCTCGTATTCGACAAGGGCGGATCCGTTGCTGGATGGCGCGATTGCGCGGTGAATCGCCTTGGTGTCGATGACAGCGAGTTGAGCCCCAACAAAGATCAGTGTGAGTTCATCGGCCTTATCGGTGGGTATGCCTACCTTGGGGCAACCTGGATCCGTGTGTGGGCTGAGCGCACTCCTGGCATGTCGGCCGCAGCGATCGATCAGGCGTATTTCGGTGACCATCCCGATGTCCCGGTTTATGTGGCTGAGCCTTGGCATGAGAATCCGCGTACGAGCGAAGTGATGACCGGGTGGTTGGGTTGGGTCATGGGAACCATGGAGCAACACGAACTGGAAGCAGATCGTTTGGCTGCCATTGCCATCCGAAAGCAACGTCCCGATCTTTCCAAACTGAGCGACGACGAATTGCTTGATCACTGTGTGGCTTTGCGGCCGGTGTGTCGACGGATGTTTGATCAGCACATCAACCAAAGCGGTGCGGCCTCAATCGGGCCCGGTGCTTTGAGTGCCATTTGCGCTGCCGTTGGACGCCCCGGTGATGTGTTGAGCTTGATTGCCGGGCAAGGTGGCGTTGACTCCGCGGCGCCTTCCTATGCCATGTGAAAGCTCGGTCGCTCGGCCGCTGGTTCACCTGAAGTTGCAGCGCTTTTTGCTAAAGGTCCTCACGGGTTGAACAAGGTGTTGCGAGCTTCACAGAGTCCGGACTCGGGACAAGTCTTGAAGAGTGCTGCCGTTGTTGCGTTTGTGACTGCGCTTGACTCCTTCCTTGAGGAGTTTGGGTCACGCGGTCCCAACGAATGGGACCTCCACGCCGAAACGTGGGAAACCGAGCCTGATCTCGCACTCGGCCTCATCGATCACATGCGCCAAATGCCAGCATCCCAAGATCCTTCGCTCCGCCACGATGAGCGTGAAGTTGAGCGCAACCGATTGACCGCGGAGATCTGGGCCATGCTGGTGGGAAATGACGAAGCGCTCGGAACGTTCGACGCCGCGGCGAAAAGCGCTTCTACGTTTGTGCCCGGTCGCGAGTGTTCAAAGACCAACATCATTCGCGTGATTGAAAAAGTTCGCGTGGCCATGCGCGAACTAGGGCGTCGTGCCGTTGAACGTGGACACATCGATCACCCGGTTGATCTCTGCATGCTGTTCGAAGACGAACTCCGCTCCAACGCCACAAGCCAACTCACCGATATTCGGGCCACGGTTGCTGGGCGCTCGGAACACTACGAATGGCTTCTTACCCTGGAACCGCCGTTCATCGTGAATGGTGTGGCCCCAATCAACACCACATGGCCGCGAAAATCTGATCATCAATCAACGATGCTCAAGGTCGGCGAGAGCATTCAAGGTATGCCGGGCTGCCCGGGAATCGTACGTGGACGAGCTTGTGTGATCAACGATCCTTCAGATTCCACAGAACTTGAATTCGACGACATCCTCATTGCGCCTATGACCGATCCTGCATGGACCCCACTGTTCGTTCCCGCTTCAGCCCTAGTGGTCAACGTGGGCGCAGCGCTCAGTCATGCCATCATCGTGAGTCGCGAGTTGGGGATTCCCTGTGCTGTTTCGGTAACCGACGCCACCCACCGCATCCCTCACGGAGCAACTATCGAAGTCGACGGCACAACTGGCAAAGTAACCCTCATCGCGCTTCCGTAGAACAGGAAAGCGTAAGTCATCGCCCAGTTGAGCCCTCGCTCCACCGCAGGGTCGTTGTGAGAAACCTCTCCGTAGTTTGCGATCTCGACGACGCACCGAGGCTAAGCAACCTCAGCGGAAGCGGCGGCAAATTGGGAGTTGTAGAGGGTGAAGTAGGCGCCGGCCCTGACAATCAATTCATCATGGGTTCCCTGTTCGACGATACGCCCGGCGTCCATCATCAAGATCGTGTCGGCATCACGAATCGTTGAAAGTCGGTGAGCAATAACGAAGCTGGTTCTCTGGGACCGTAGCGCTGCCATGGCGTGTTGAATCAAAACCTCTGTACGCGTATCAACAGAACTCGTTGCTTCGTCGAGAATCAGAACGGCCGGATCAGCGAGGAACGCTCGAGCGATGGTGATGAGCTGACGTTGACCAGAACTCACATTGGATCCGGCATCATCAAGAACCGTTTCATAGCCAAGTGGCAGGGAATGCACAA
Organism: Acidimicrobiia bacterium; assembly: GCA_043743435.1. Taxonomy (GTDB): domain Bacteria; phylum Actinomycetota; class Acidimicrobiia; order Acidimicrobiales; family JANYDT01; genus JANMZO01. The sequence goes on along the minus strand of JAYTWN010000353.1, from coordinate 16,121 downwards.
ACCGATCCACATACGTCGCACGAGCCGCGGCCATCAATTCAGCTTCGCTGGCGTTGAGGTTTCCGTAGGCAATGTTGTCGCGGATGGTCCCTTCAAACAGCCAAGCATCCTGGAGGACCATGCCCATTTGTGCGCGCAACTCGCGTCGCGGCATGGAAGCGATATCACGCCCGTCGACACGAATCTGTCCGCTGTTGAGTTCGTAGAACCGCATCAGCAAATTCACCAACGTGGTTTTCCCGGCGCCGGTCGGCCCAACAATGGCCACGGTGCGACCAGGCTCGGCCACCAACGAAAGACCCTCGATCAACCGCCGTTCGGGAAGGTAGGCAAACGAAACATTGTCGAATTCGACGAGTCCGCGAACTTCACCGGCGATGGGCTCACCAACTTCGGCGGATTCAGTCGGTGCGTCGAGGAATTCAAAAACACGCTCAGCCGAAGCAACACCCGACTGCAAAATGTTGGCCATAGAGGACAACTGGGTGAGGGGCATGCCGAGCTGGCGAGAGTACTGAAAGAACGCCTGAATATCGCCGAGTGACATGGCTCCGGAAGAAACCCGCAGACCTCCTAGAACGGCAATGGCTACAAAGTTGAGGTTGCCGAGGAAGTTCGTCATCGATTGGATCGAAAGTGAAATTGCTTGTGCGCCGAAGCTTGCGCGAAACAGTTTTTCATTTTCGATGTCAAAGGTTCGCTCCACATCGTCTTGGCGACCGAACGCTTTCACCAGCGCGTGCCCGGTAAACACCTCTTCTATGTGGGCGTTGAGCATTCCCGTATGTTTCCATTGCGCCATAAATCGTTGGCGTGAACGCTTGGCAATGAACTTCACCAGGACCAGCGAGGCCGGAATCAGTAACGACGAAATGATGGCCAACATCCAAGAAATGGTGAACATCATGCCCAGAACACCAAAGAGGGTGAGTGTGGACGTGAGCATCATCGACAAGCTCTGCTGCAGGCTTTGGGCCACGTTGTCAATGTCGTTGGTAACTCGGCTCAAGAGATCACCACGGGGCTGCGAATCCACGTAATGCAACGGCAGTTTGTGGAGCTTCTCTTCAACTTCAGCTCGCAACGCGTTCATGGTTCGTTGAACTACGCCAGCAAGCAGCAGTCCCTGCGCCCAACTGAGCAGAGAAGAGCCAATGAAAAGCGCGCCGGCGAAGAGCAGCACGCGATGAACCTGCGAAAAGTCCACACCCGATGGCGAACGCAAACCGCTGAACACCAGGTTGGTTGCCCGGCCCAGGACCTTTGGGCCGACAACAGAGAGACCGGTAGCCACCACGGCCATGATCATGACCAAAATGACCTTAAAACGCTCAGGTCCTAGTCGGCTGGCCAGTCGTTTTGCCGATGCCTTGAAGTTCTCGGATTTTTCTACCGGCATTCCCGCACTGGCCATGCGTCCTACGGGGCCAGGTGCTGCAGTTGCACGAGCTGCCGCTGCCTGTGATGGTGAAGGCTTCTCGCTCATGCTGCCACCTCCTGCTCGGTGAGTTGCGACGAAACAATTTCGGCATACGTTGGGCAGGTTCGAAGAAGCTCTGTATGCGTACCAATTCCAACCGCTTCTCCATCTTCGAGCACGAGAATTTGATCGGCATCGGCAATGGTTGAAACGCGTTGAGCGACCACTAAAACAATGGCGTCGGTGGTGTGTGGTTTGAGGGCGGCTCGGAGTTTTGCGTCGGTGGCGAGATCGAGAGCGGAGAACGAATCGTCGAACAGATATATCTCGGGTTTGTGCACCAAGGCTCTGGCGATGGCTAAGCGTTGTCGTTGCCCACCAGACACGTTGCTTCCGCCTTGGCTGATGGGTGAGTCGAGACCCTTGGACATGGCTCGGACAAAATCGGCGGCTTGGGCGATCTCCAACGCTTCCCACAGTTCCGTTTCGGTGGCATCAGGTTTTCCGAATCGCAGATTGGTGGCGACGGTGCCGGAAAACAGAAAGGGTCGTTGCGGAACCAACCCGATGCGAGCCCACAACACTTCAGGGGCCAAATCGCGGACGTTTACCCCACCAAGGTGAATCGAACCCGAGGTTGCATCAAACAGTCGAGGCACCAGGTGGAGCAACGTGGTTTTTCCGGAACCGGTGCTGCCAATGATGGCCAACGTTTGCCCGGCCTTTGCCGTAAACGAAATGTTGTTGACCACCGGTGACTGAGCCCCGGGATAGTGGAAGCTCGCATCTTCTACCGTCAAGGTGCCTGGGGCGCTCAACGTCGTCACGGGATTGCTGGGGATGACGACGGAACTCTCAGTAGTGAGTACTTCCATGATTCGATCCGCACATACCGCGGCACGAGGAATCATGATGACGACAAAGGTGGCCATCATGACGGACCCCAAAACCTGCGCAAGGTAGGAAAGAAAGGCGACCAGTGAGCCAATTTTCATGGCACCGGAGCTAATGCGGTTTGCTCCGATCCAAACGGCAGCCACCATGGAGACGTTCATCACTAGCATTACCGTTGGGAACATCCGAGCCATGAGCCGTCCGGCTCGAACTGAGGTTTCGGTGAGTCCGTCGTTGGCTTGGGCGAACCGCTTCACCTCATCGGGTTCGCGGACGAAGGCTCGCACTACTCGAATGCCAATAATCTGCTCACGTAGTATTCGGTTGAGATTGTCTATGCGTACCTGCATTTCACGGAATTGTGGAACCATCAACGCCACCGTGCCGCCAGCCATCAAGACGAGAACCGGAATGCTGGCCAGCATCAACGTGGAAAGGCCAAGATCTTCGCGAAGCGCCATGATCACCCCGCCGATCATGGTCAGCGGAGCGGCAATCAGCATGGTGCAACCCATAACCACCAGCATTTGCACCTGCTGAACATCATTGGTGATGCGGGTGATTAAGGACGAAGCTCCGAATCGGTTGACCTCACGAGCGGAGTACCCGGTAACGGTGTGGAACAACCCGCTGCGAACATCCTTCCCGAAGCCCATGGCCACCTTGGCGCCGAAGTATACCGCTCCGATAGAGAACCCCACTTGGATCAGCGTGATCCCGAGCATGAGCAGTCCGGTTCGCCAGATGTAACCCGAATCGTTTTTGGCGATGCCCTTGTCGATCACGTCGGCAGATAGGTTGGGGAGGTACAGCACAGCAGCGGTTTGAATTGCCTGCAATATCCCCACGAGGAGGAGAGGGCGGCGGTATTTCGCAAGATGCATTCGGAGGAGGCGAATGAGCATGAGGGTCCTTGGGTGTTGCGCAGGTTTCGCGTTCGTGGTGGGTGGAGTTGACGGGTGAACGTCGAGGCTTGATGCGGGGATTGAACCTTTAGAACTTAGGCCGGGTCGGCGCTTGCGCCCAAAGCAGATGGGGTGACATTGGTCGAGGCCTTTGGGCGGTCGGCTTTGGGCTGTCGAGGAATGCGTGGGTGACTGGCGGGTAGGCCGCATGAGGTGGCAGAGTTACCCATGGCTACTGCGAACGAACACCGACCCGAAACGTGGCTTCCGCTTGTACAGGAAGAGGTAGTTGAGCCGGAACTTGGCATTGTTGACCCACACCACCACCTTTGGGATTACCGGGGTAAGCCCGGATACCAGCCGACATATTTGCTCGATGACCTCCATGGCGACACTGGCAGCGGTCACCGGATTGAGGCCACGGTGTTCGTCGAATGCAGTTGGGCGTATCGCACCGACGGCCCCGTTGAGTTTCGTGAAGTGGGAGAAACCGAGTTTGTGGCCGCTGAGGCTGCATTGTCGCTACAGCGAGTCGGTCAGGCGCCCATTGGGGCAATAGTTGGAGGCTGCGATCTACGCATTGGATCGAAGCTCAACGGTGTCCTTGATGCACATGAACAAGCTGGCGCTGGACTGTTTCGAGGAATCCGTCACCGTTTGGCGCACGATCCCACTGGCTCAGCTCGAACCAGCGCTCCACACGAGAACATCGAAGGTCTTATGGGCACGGATGAGTTTCGCGCTGGTATGGATTTACTGGGCACTCGTGGCCTCACCTTTGATGCGTGGATTTACCACGTGCAACTCCGTGAACTCATCGCGCTGGCCAAGGCAGTTCCCGGCACGATGATTATTCTCGACCACATCGCTGGACCAATAGCGGTTGGGGCTTATGAGGGTCGTTTGGATGAAATCCGCGCTTCATGGCTCAGTGATCTCAAGGAACTTTCGCAGTGCCCCAATGTTGTAGTGAAGCTGGGCGGTATTGGTATGCCTACCTACGGGCGCGGTTATGAACTTCGGGACCTACCGCCCACCTCGGATCAGATCGTTGCCGATTGGGGTGACGACATGCGGTTCATCATTGATGCTTTTGGTGCGGATCGGTGCATGTTCGAATCGAATTTCCCGGTGGACAAAGTTTCCTTCTCGTACCGCATAATGTGGAATGCCTACAAGAAACTCTCGGCCCAATACCCCCCAAGTGATCGGGAACAGCTGTTCTCCGGTACCGCCCGACGGATATACCGAGTTGTGGTTTAGCTACCGCGAAGTTGTGATGTTGTCGTTGAGGTTGTCGTTTTCATAGATGTTGACGTCACCTCCTTTCGCAGACCAACCCACTCGATGAACACTCACCCAACCATTGACGATGTCCGGGCGATCGCAAAGGATTTGCCGCGAGCCTATGAAGCGCTGGTTCGGGCTGCAACTTCGGCGAAACGTTTGCTGGCCTTCAGGGTCACGACCTTGATGGAGTAATCCTTCTCGGCATTGCTAGCGCCACAAACGTACTTGGGAATTCGGCACAGGATCGATACTGTGAAGACTATGGATCTAAGTGAATCAACGGGCCGTCAACAGATCGTCGATCAGTCGGTTCACGCTCCGGCCGCTGCGCCTCTGGCAGGTATTCGGGTTGTGGAGATCACCAGCATTTATTCCGGGCCACTTGCTGGGGTTTTACTTGCCGAACTGGGTGCCGATGTCGTCAAGGTCGAGAGCAATGATCGCCCAGATCTAATTCGTAACTCAACCCAGGGCCCGCATGGTCTGAGCACCGTGTTCTACGCGTTGAATCGTGGCAAACGGTTTGTTTCGATTGATGGAAGTACCCCCGAAGGCCGAGAGGTACTCACCGATTTGGTTGTGGGCGCCGACGTCTTTTTGCACAATATGCGGCCAGGTAAACCCGAAGGTATTGGCCTTGATTATGAAGAGCTGGCCAAGCGCAATCCGCGCTTGATTTATGCGGCGATCTCTGGGCTTGGAACCGAAGGTCCTGATGCGCATCAGCCGGTATATGACTACGTGATTCAAGCCCGCCTCGGTATGGTTGATTATCAAAGGAATATCACCACGGGCCGATCCTCGTTGATCAGCCAGGTACTTGTAGACAAGACCACGGCTCAAGCCATCGTGCAAGGCATCCTGGCGGCATTGTATGTGCGCGAACGAACGGGCCTTGGCCAGCGCGTCGATGTACCGATGCTAGGTGCCGGACTGCATTTTCAATGGTCTGATGCCATGGGGCCTCGGTTTAGTGAGGTGAACCCAGCCCATGACCCCAAGAATCTCCCCGCGCATTTCATCCAACTTCCTTCTGCCGCACTGTTGGTGATCCAAGGGAGTGACGGTGGAGAAATCGCTTGTAGCCCGGCCCTTCCCCCTTGGGACGGGTTTGTTATCGCGCTTGATCGACCGGAATGGATCGTTGATGAACGCTTTGTTGATGCGACGAAACGTGCGGTGCATCTACCGGATCTTTTGGCCGAAATCAACGACGCGGCTGCGATGTTCACCGCTGATGAGTTGTTGGCGCGTTTCCAGGAAAATGGTGTTGCCGCAGGCCCCGTACAGCGGCGATGGGACGTGCACAATGATCGTCAAATCAAGGCGCTTGATCTCATTGTGGAGCGCGATGTCGAGGGTCTCGGAACACTTCGTCAACCTCGACCCATGTGGCATTTTGGAGAATCGAAGGCTTTGGTTACTTTTTCTATGGGGCGCACCGGGGAGCACACCCATGAAGTCTTGCGTGAAGCAGGCCTAACTGAGGAAACGATTGCTGGCTTGTTGGCCTCGGGTGCTATTTCCGTTCCGGCATAGCAAGGGCGTGAATTCGGTGAGGGTAAGCCTGGGCGTGGCAGGCTGAGGTTATGCGATTTGTGATCCTTGGTGCCGGTGGGATTGGTGGCGTAGTCGGTGGCCGCTTGTTCCAAAGTGGATTCGATGTGGTGCTCATTGCCCGTGGCGCACACGGTGAAGCGATAAAAGTAAACGGACTGCGAATTGAAGATCCGGACGCAACCGTAAGCCTTTTCATCTCGACCGTCGCAACGCCAGCTGAACTTCTTTGGAGACCCGATGATGTGGTCTTCGTCGCCACAAAGAGCCAAGACGCCGAGGCCGCGCTCGATGCCTTAGTTGCCGTTGCCCCTTCTACGATCGCGGTGGTGTGCGCTACCAATGGTGTCGAAGTTGAACGTATGGCGTTGCGTAGATTCAAGAATGTTTACGGGTTGAACGTCATGATGCCAACGGCTTACCTAGAACCCGGCGTCGTTCAGATAATATGTGCACCTATCTCTGGTGGACTGGATGTGGGACAGTATCCGAACGGTGTGAACCAAACGGCTAGAGAAATAGCTTCGGCGCTATCGGCCTCAACGTTTGTGTCGGACCCATGCGAGAGCATCATGCGTTTCAAGTACCGCAAACTGGTTCTCAATATGGCCAACGCCGTGGAGGCTTCGTGCGGCTTTGGATCGCAAGCCGCAACAACGTTGATCTCCAGAGCAACCGCAGAGGCCGAAGCCGTCTACGTTGCCGCGGGGATCGATGTCGCTTCACCTGATGAAGATGCAGCGAAACGTGCGCTCATGCGGTATCGGCCGATCAACGGACAACGACGCGGTGGCGGGTCAACCTGGCAATCGTTGGTTCGGGGTGGATCGGTTGAAACCGGTTATCTGAACGGTGAAATCGTTCTGCTGGGCCGCCTGCACAACGTGGCCACACCGGTCAACGAACTCCTGCAAACCGTGATGCTCGAAATGCAACGCACCGGTGCCGCACCCATGTCGCTCAATGCCGAAGAATTACTCGGTCGCGCTTAGCCGCGAACACACGAATGTCATCACCGAACGTGTCATTGGTAGCCAACGCGCGGAATCTATCGACGGTGACGATTGCTTGATGGGGTTCCCCGAACATCACCGAGCAAGCTGCAGCTATTGCGCTTAAGCGCATAGACACGTATTGGTTTTTCTCCTCAAACCGCTCCAGTTCGTTGGCGCAAGAGCGTACCTGCGGGAGATCGTGTGCGTATCCGGCACGGTTGGGTTTTACTAAAGCTAGCCAAAGGTGTGCGAGTTCTGAATTCCTGGCTTTTGATCGTGCTGCGAGTTGTGCAGTAAATTTCGTAAGTGGACTTAGCGGCGATCGGCCACGACGGCTTTGCGGACTCCGCTGAATGGGAGATCACGGTCCAACTCAGGTTCCTTGGGAAGCCCAAGTACTCGCTCACCGATGATGTTGCGCTGAATCTGATCCGTGCCGCCACCGATCGAGGTGAAGTACGCGTTTAGCGCGAGGAAGTTGGCATCGGAAGCATCGGGGAACAGATCACCAACCAACATTGCCTGCGCGCCTACGATTTGCGTTTGCACTTTGGCCCCCTCATGGAGAATCTGGCTCATGGCCAACTTGCCCAGCGAGAGAATCGGTGACGAGGTGCCCTGCTGCAATTGCGCCTTGGCTCGTTGACCATTCCACTTGTTCACCATTCGCAGTGAATGCACCTTGGCGATAGCTTGTCGGATGGTGTGATCATCGGCCACGCCGTGCGCTTTGGCCATCGCCCACGGGTCAACGTCGGTCGCCCCTTTTGCCACAGCAGCCTCGCCTGCTTCCGTCGACTTATCCTTTTCCCCGACACCTGGCTGGCTTGGCCCGCGAGCGTTGTCGCCCATCAGCGAACGTTCGTAGGCGAGAGCGGTTTGCAGAACTCGCCATCCGTCTCCTGGGTTGGCGAGCATGTTGGCGTTGGGTACGCGGGCCTCTGTGATGAATACTTCGTTGAAGTGTGCCTCGCCGGTGATCTGCTTGATGGGCCGCACCTCAACGCCAGTTTGGCGCATCGGGAACCAAAAGAACGAGAGTCCCTTGTGTTTGCTCGCTTCCCAATTTGTGCGGGCAATCAGCATCCCGTATTCGGCCGTTTTGCCGCCCGACGTCCATACCTTTTGACCGTTGATAATCCAGTCATCACCATCACGGTCGGCCCGGGTTTGGACGCCAGCCAGGTCAGATCCAGCACCAGGCTCGGAGTACAGCAGGCACATGTTTAAATCACCCATGAGTAGTGGACGCAGCATTTGCGCCTGCAACTCCGGGGAACCATAAGCGACCATAGTATTAGCCCAAAGGTTGTGACGATCATGCCCCGTCCCAGGTGCACCTCGCTTGGCGAACTCTGCATGAATGACCTTGGCCTGGTCGGAGGTGGCGCTGCGTCCATACGTTGGTTCGGTCCACGTCGGCGCGGCCCAGCCGGCATCGATGACCAGGCTTTGCCACTCGGCCTTAGGGAGACTGGGATTCCAATTGGAATCGACCCAGCTCGCAACCTCACGGCCCAAATCGTCCAGCGAAACGTAAGTAAGTGGAGCAGCCATACCTACGATCCTCCCAACTAGTGCGTGTTCGCGCAAGTAATTGCGCAGCGAAAAATATGTGGCAGTTGTCAAGCAGCGTTTTGGCCGCTCGGAATATCTTTGCACCCTTGGCGACAGCCAAGTCAGTTGCGTGTGCATACCCTAGCCACGGCTAAGTGCAAATGGAGGGCCGAACTCCCCTCTAACTGCGTCGGTGGAGTGCCGACACCGTCGAGGGTGTCGGCACTAGAAACGCAATTTCGCCGGCGTGAACTGGTGCGTCACAGGTTTGCCCGAATCAAGCAGCGGTGAGACGTAGGGCTTTTTCCTTCTTGAGCTGACTCGATGCGTAGACGATGCATCCGGCAAGAATCGCTGCCAGTAGAGCAGAGGTGCCTTTGGTGCCGAAACCGAGTCCGCCTTTGGCGTGAGTTTTGGTGAAGAGGTCACCAACCGTTGCGCCGAGAGGGCGGGTAAGAACGAACGCAACCCAAAACAGTGCCACCTTTGAAAGCTTCGTGTACTTATAAGCGAGCACTACAGCGATCATGACACTGCCGACGAGTGCTGCACCGCCACCGAATCCAAGGCCGCTGCTATCGGCGAGGTAGTCACCAAGTGACGTTCCGAGCGTGTTCGAGAAGAGAATTGCGGTCCAATAGAGAACCTCGGCCCTCAACGATTTCACGTGTTTCACGTCAAGACTTCCTTCGACCAACCGCCATACGGTGAGCGTTGCGAAAAGAAGCGATAGGAGAATGACTGAACCTTTGAAGTATCCGAATTTCAGTGTTCGGTTCATGTAGTCCGACATTGTGGTTCCGGCAGTACTGGTTAGCAGGATGACTGTCCAATAGATCCATGGTCGGTAATGACGTGCCCGGATTTGGGCGACAAGCGCCATAAACAGCAACGAAAACATCACTGCCGACGTCACGCCGTAGCCGACCTTGAGGGTCTGAGCGAATAGGTCGCCCGCTGTTTCGCCAAGTGTTGTTGCCGCGATCTTGAGGACCCAAAACAGTCCTACGACCGCGGGTAGTTTGTCATAAACATGTTTGCCAGTCTTGGGATCTCGTTCGTGGTGACTGAATGTTTCGTTAAAGATTTCCTCTTCGACAGGGAATTCGATGACGTTGGTTTGCGGTGGATTCATGGCACTACTCCATTGTTCGGGAAAGTATGTACAGCTACGGTCGCGGTAGAAGATCGCGGACTTTTCGATTGGCGAAGAAATCGGAATCAGTTTGTAGGGCAAACCCTTAAATCCTCCTGAAGTCTGGGTAAGCGAACGGTAAGAAGTATTTCGGGATCTAAGACTGTTCGCCCTTCGCCGAACGGAGACGTAGAGCATCGCTCAAATCCGGGGCGACAGAATTTAGGAATTCTTCAGGACTTCTTCATGACGTCAACGTCAGGATGGAACTATGACTGATGTCGATGCCCGTGTCTGTTGGCGAATTTTGGTCGTGGAGGACGACGAGCGAATCAGTGGCAACCTTGCTCGATCACTGCGTGCTGAAGGGTACGAGGTCGACTGTGCCTCGACCCTTGGTGATGCTCGCGAGATCCTTAGACATGGGGACCCGTTGAGGCGAGAAGTTTCGCTCGTTCTTCTCGATGTTGGGTTGCCCGATGGGAACGGTATCGAATTTTGCCGGGAGCTTCGCCAAACGAGATCCAACCTCGGGGTGATTCTGCTTACCGCCCGTACTGAGGAAATCGATGTTGTTGTTGGCTTCGAGGCGGGAGCGGTTGATTACGTAACGAAGCCGTTTCGGCTCGGTGAACTCCTTGCCCGCATCCGCAGCCGATTGCGGCATCAGAGCACTGTCGACGAGCCTGATTCGCCAATCGAACCTGAGGTATCCGAGCGTTATGCAACTGGCGATGTCGTTGTTGATCCAGCACAACGGCGAGCATTTGTAGACGGGCACGAAGTGACGCTGCGTGCTAAGGAATTCGACTTGCTAGCCGCGCTTACTGCAAAGCCGGGAGTCGTTCTTCGACGTGAGGAACTCATGCGGGACGTCTGGGATGAAAACTGGTGGGGATCAACAAAAACGCTAGACGTGCATGTGAGGGCCCTGCGTCAACGCCTTGGCGAAACATCGCCGGTAGGAAGTCGAATCGTTGCGCTTCGGGGAATTGGCTATCGCTTCGAGCCCCGGACGTGAGTAAGGCAAGCTTGGCGAACAAGCGACCAATTCAGTTGCCAACGAAGTTCAGTGCGCAATGAGGCGTCGTGTCCTTTCGGCAGCATTACTGGCATCCCTTAGCGGCCTTTTGATCCTAGGCATCCCGCTCGGATTCATCCTCACTCAAAGGAACTACCGAGAAGCGATCCTGGCGCTTACTCGGGAGGCAACCGCCGCTGAACGTTTACTTCCCGATGACCCGGCGGTGCGCCCGTTCAAATTCGAACCGGTGGACGGCGATGTACAGATCGGGTTCTACGACATCTACGGCGCTCTAATCGGCGGTCGTGGACCGAAACGAGCGGACAGCATTGCCCGTCACGCTGATTCCTCAGGCGTTACAGAAGACGGCCGATTGGATGGACGGCTAGTGGTTGCAGTCCCGGTCGACGTGGGTGGCGATAACTTCGGATTGATCCGTGCGGAAACTCCTACAACTGAGTTGTTTCGGCGTAACCAGCGCGCTTGGCTCGTTCTCGGTCTCCTTGGGTTGGTCGGAGCAGCAGCCTCAACCCTTGCCGCGCTGATTCTCTCTCGACGCCTCACGCGACCGGCTGAATTACTGAGCTTCGACGCGGCCCGTCTCGGGGACGGCGATTTTGCAGTGACGTTTCGGTCGAGCGGGATTAAAGAGCTTGAGACAATCAGCTCCGCCCTAACACGTTCAGCGCAACGACTCAGCGATGCAATCCAGAGAGAGCGAGCATTCTCGGCCGACGCTTCTCATCAGCTAAAGACCCCGGTGGCAAGCCTTCGTTTGGCCATCGAAACCGAAGTGCTTGCTCCAAGTTCCAACAGCCGAGGAGCGTTCGAAGACTTGCTGGTTGATGTTGAACGCCTTGAATCAACCGTTGATGATTTACTTGCCCTGGCCCGCGACACACACGGCGATCGCGACCGCGTCGATCTGGCAGCGTTGGTCCGCGTGGCGACGAAACGCGCCCAAAGCCGTCGCCCTGATCGCCGGTTCGTGGTGGTGGTTGAAGATTCCCCCGAAGCATTTGCCTCCGCCACCGCAATCAATCAGGCGCTGGATGTCTTGCTTGACAACGCAATTCTGCATGGTAAGGGCTTGATTAGTGTGAGCGCTCGACGAACTCGTGGCGGGGCGATCATTGCGGTCGCCGATCAAGGGAAAACGCTCGTTGACGATCGGGTGTTACACGAGCGACGGGCTGATTCGGCGCACGGGCACGGAATCGGTCTGGCGCTCGCAAGGCGGATTGTGGAGGCTGAAGGTGGCCAACTGCGATTAGCGAATCCGGGCCCGGAGCCGCGATTCGAAATTATCCTGTCCAGTTAACTCACTTGCGACCCTTCGTTCCGCCCACTCCTGGGTAGCAGGTGCGCGGCGAACATCGTGTGGAATTTCAGACCGTGGTAGAGACGTTCTTCGCCCGAATCCGGGAGGCATTGGAGCCACACGGTTTCAGCTCTGGCGTGACCAGCCGTAAGGAGTTCGGTGACGGCCCGAGATGCGTAACCCTGGCCGCGATGGCCGGGCCGGGTACCCACGTTGTAGAGAAATGACGTGGATGGTGTGCAATGTAGCGACCCAATCGCCACCGGCTCTCCGTCGACGTCGAGTACCAAGTGGTTTGTTTGGACGTCGGCTGGTGAATGACCGGTAAGAAAAGCAGTGCGGTAAGCCTGGTCCTCGTGCGATGTGAGTGCGAACGCATCACGAAAGACATCGCAAAAGGAGTTGCTCGGACGACTGGAATGCGTTGCGGTCGTTCGTTTATCGGACAACGACAATAAGGTCTGTGTCGTTGGCGGATCAAGACGAAGGTCTCGCCTCAGCCAGTGCTCGGTCCCTAAAACCCTGGCCCGGCGATTGTGGTGCCGGCGTTGGACGCCCTGATTCTCGAACGTGGCTACCCACAATGGTGCAGTGGATACTTCCGCTGTCTGTCCGATGCCTGTGGGTTCGATCACATCGACATTCCAATCGATCAGATCGACGTTCCAGTCGACCTCGTTCGGGAAGGTGGCACTGCGGATTTTCCAGTGGCCGGGTTTGACCATGGTTACCGACGTGATGAAGGTGCCTAACAGCGCGTGCGCGTGGTCGAGCATTAGCCGGGTGGGTTCGATCAGGGGGGGCGCAAAACTCATCGTTGTGTTGTCACGGGCTCAGCGGGTGATCCGTGCCACCTGGTGCCAGTGGGGATTCGTTCGCCCTTCATGATGAGGGACTGCGCATCGATTCGTGACCCTTCTTCCATGACGGAATCGTAGAGCACCACTGAGCGTGGTCCGATGGAGGCGCCTTTGTTGATATGTACGCTTGACATTTTCATCACGCGGTCCTCGAACAGGTGGGTCTGCACATCTGCGTCCTGGTTTAGTGACACTTCGTCACCGAGGTGCACGAGGTCGAACTCGGTGAGATACGCCGACTCCAGACACGTTCGACGGCCAATGTGGGCACCCATGGCCCGGAGGTACACAGGGAGAAGGGGTGTGCCCACGAGCAGACCCATCCCGACCCCCATGGCGACGTTTTCATGCAGAGCGTTGACGAACTCGCTGCGCCAGACGAAGTGATCCCATAGCGGCCGTTCCTGGGCCCGGTACCGGCCCACGAGGATCCATTTGGCAATGACCACGAACAAGGCGAGCAACAAACCGAGCCCGCCGAGCAGTACAGGAAAGACAGCAAGTGTGAGGCCCATGCCCAACCGTTGAGGGTCGGCCAGATCCTCCGCGACCAGCAACAACAGGAGCGAGCCCAAGGTGACGGCAGTAAGCGGCGTGATAATGCGCCAGAACTCGATGAACGCACGCAGAGCTCTACGGCGGTTGGAGGGCCGATACGTGAGTGTCGAGTCGAACCGGTCGGCTCGGTCGCGTGATGGCAGTTCGATCGCTGGGATTCCCAGCCATGACGAATCGGTACAGACAGAATGGTCCGAACAGACGGAAGGTAGTGGCGGCATGGACTGCACACCAATCAACACCTCGTTACCAAGATCGGTTCCCGCAGGCACGATTGCGTTGTTGCCGATGAAGGTGTTGCGGCCGATGGACACGTTGTCGAGCCGGACCCAGCCGCGATTGGTCTGCGATGCTCCAAGGGAGACGTTGTCGGCCACGAAAACCCCTTCCTCTAGGTCGATGAGGTCAGGGTTCACGTTGGCGGCTGTCGACAATTCGACATCCTTGCCAATACGGGCGCCCATGAGCCGCATCCATGGCGGCAGGTACACCGAGGCGTACATCGGGAATAGGCGGTGGAGGCTGATGTGCATTAGCGAATCGACAAACCACTTGCGCACATGCCAACCGCTGTCTACCGGGTAGGCCCCCGCCTCCACATTGGGGAGTACGAGGCGCTTAACAACGGCGATGAGCATGCTCAACGTCATGACGAATCCAAGCGCACCAAACGGTGCGGCCACGGCCAGTTTCCAGAGGTCACCGTATCCCTTTGTGAAATCGCAGAAACGGTTGTCGATGTAGCCGAACATCAGTGCTTCGGGGAGGGCCGCAATGGCAGGGATCATCGATAGCGCGGCAAAGCCCAGCCAATAACCGTGTCGGGTATCTCCGGCGGGTGGCGGGTAACTGGGCCACAGCGTGGACGGTTCACCGTCGGGCTGCGCAGGCGATCCGGCCCAACGTTCATTCCGTGGGATTGCTTTGCCGCTGCTGAGCATGGAGCCGTCGGCGAGCTCCGCTCCGTCTCCGACCTCGGAGTCATAGGCCATAGCGGCTCGGACCCCGACCCGGGCGTCTGCACCGATGGTGATTTGACCGATGTGGAGATAGCCATCGGCAATCTGGTACCCGAGCAGCATCGCGTCGTGGTCAACGGTGGCGCCGGCCCCGATGGTGATCAGGTCGGGAACCCGGATATCACTCGTGGCGCAGTACACGCCGTCACCGATGGTGGCACCCATCAGCTTGAGGTAGCTGTTCATGAGCGGCGTCCCGGTCAACTGATCAATGCTCAGCATGTTTTGCACCCGGTTCACGAACCAGAATCGAAAATAGTAAACACCCCACAGCCGATGCCGCCCTGGACGCACTCGACCGAGAACCGCCCATTTGGTGGCGACGCACATTGCCATCCGCACCGGTGCGCTCGCCAGCACCAGGACCACAGCGATCAGCGCAGCCGCGGTCACGCGATGTTGACTCTGACTATGGGAGATTCCGTAGAAGGCCAGGAAGGTAATCATCCATGGAGGGCTCATGATCGCCAGCAGCGGGTAGAACGCAGCGGTCTGTGCGGCTCCGCCGAACCAATACCGTGCACGTGACACCGGGGCGATGACACGGCGATGGTCGTCTCGGCTGAGTGGGTCGTTCACAAACTCTGTCGACGGGTCCTCGCCGTTGGACGGAGGCGTATCGAACTGTGCCGCCAGCAGACCCAATACGGGGTTCTGGTAGAGGTCTCTCACTGATACCGATGAAAAGCGCGTTCCGTCACGCAGGCGCGACACGAGTTCGGTCGCGGCCAGTGAGTCCCCTCCGCTGGCGAAGAAGTTCGTCTCGCGATCGATAGCGATGCCCTTCAATACCTTGTTGAACGCTGCGCCCAATTCTGCTTCGGCGTCGGACCAACCCTGCGGGGCGAACAACTCCTCGACGAAATCGGTGCCGCCGCGACGGGGATCGGGGAGCGATTTACGGTCGATCTTGCCGCTGGTAAGGCGGGGGAATTGATCAAGAACAACGAATCGGCCGGGCACCATGACGGATGTCAACGTGCACGCCAATTGAGCGCGGGCGCCAACCTCATCGAAGGCGGCTCCCGACGTAAGGCGCACATACCCAACGAGCAGGTCACCCCCCGACCCCGTGTGTACGAACGAGGTGGCCCCAGTGACCCCGGGAAGCGTGTGGAGCGCTGAGTCGATTTCACCGAGTTCTATACGGTGTCCGCGTAGCTTTACCTGGTCGTCGATGCGGCCGAGGAAGTCCAGTGCGCCCTCAGCATCGACACGAACCAAATCCCCGGTTCGATACACACGTTCCCAATCCGCCCACGACGGGTTAATGAACTTTTCCGCGGTCAGATCAGGCTGTCCCAGATATCCCCGCGTAACTGCGGGACCCCCCACGATCAGTTCCCCAGCGACGCCATCGGCGACGAGGTCCATCTCCGGCCCGGCTACCCAAGTCCGGTAGCCGGGAAGGGCTACACCGATGCGCACGGGGCTGTCGGGGTGTAGATCTGACCAGGTGGCGACGACGGTGGTTTCGGTGGGCCCATAGGTGTTCACCACCCTGCGGCCAGGCTGACACCAACGGCGGGCGACTTCGGCGGAGCAAGCCTCGCCGCCCAGTATGAGCAGGTGCACGCCCGGCAAAT
>JAYTWN010000352.1:0-4270 GCA_043743435.1 Acidimicrobiia bacterium | reverse complement strand
CGGGTTTTGTGGCAGCAATGGCCGCGTAGCTCGGGTCTTGGCATCGTCGTCGTGAGGTTGGTGGCCTTGGTGGTCGTTGATGCACCGAGTGGATCTGATGCTTTGGGCAAAGTTGTTGCTGCTGAAGTGGCGCTCGACGGGTTTTGTGGCAGCAATGGCCGCGTAGCTCGGGTTCCTTGGCGTCATCGTCGTGAAGGTGGTGTCGTTGCTGGCCTCGGTGGTCGATGATGCACCGAGTGGATCTGATGCTTTGGTCAAAGTTGTTGCTGCTGTAGCGGCGCTCGACGGTTTTGTGGCAGCAATGGCCGCGTAGCTCGGGATTTGGGCTGGGTTTTTTGCTGCGAAGTTCGGAAGTGAAAGGTTGACTCGGAAAATGTTTTGACGAGTCAACCTCGAACTGGGAAGATTCCTCAAGGAGGTGAAATGCGGTGGGAAGTTCAACGCAACGTGAAGAGCCGGGGCAGGAATCCTCGGTGTTTCAAATCCCCGCGGCTTCTGCCTGTAGCGCCGAAGCGGAGCAGGGCAACGCCTATTGTCCCTACTTTCAGCACGTGGTCGAACTCCTTGGCCGACGGTGGACATCGTCAATCGTGATGCATCTCACGAAAGGCCCGGCCCGCTTTAGTGACATCGCCGGAGCCATCCCCGGCTTGTCGGATCGCTTGTTAACAGAACGATTGCACGAACTCGAAGCGGAGAATCTCGTCGAACGCGCCTGGGAAGGTACGTGCACGTACTATCAGTTTAGCGATCTTGGCAAAGAGCTTGTACCGAGTATTGAAGCCCTCAAAAATTTCGCGCACAAAGCTGCCCCAACCATCGTCTTCGCTGAACGTCCGGGCCGCCGTTTGTAAAGCACCGCCGATGTGGTCGGCGTTGTGGTGACCGGTGCCCGTCGAGTTGGCTGGTCTGAATGCCCCATTTTTTGAACGGCGAATTTCGG
Organism: Acidimicrobiia bacterium; assembly: GCA_043743435.1. Taxonomy (GTDB): domain Bacteria; phylum Actinomycetota; class Acidimicrobiia; order Acidimicrobiales; family JANYDT01; genus JANMZO01. Next base: position 3,327 of record JAYTWN010000352.1, on the reverse strand, counting down.
GCTTCTGCACAAGCCGTTCTGCGCGATTGTCCACAGGCACCTGCTCGAAATCGGCCGAGATTTCCCTAATTCCTAGCGAGAACTCGAGCAATCTGCGGTTTTCCGACCACTCAACTAGGTGAATGCGTGTGCAGCTCTAAAGCTCCACGGTGAGTTTGCTCTAGCGCAAGAGAACCTTCCGAATGAGGCCCGTGTCTTTTTTCCTCAGAAGTTCGGGGGCTGGTTGAAACCATGCGACCGAAGCTCTTGCGCTGTTCAACTCTGGTTAAGCCGGAACGGAAATCTCAGCAGCGCAAATCGCACCGGTGCTGCTCGTAAGGCGAATGGTTATCATTTCGGAACCGCTGAGGTTCTTGAGTTTCCGATCGATTTCACCACGTTTTGCAGAACCACGCCAAGCAATTTTGCGATCCTGCAAAACCGTTGCCGTCCATGCCGCCTTAGTTCGTGGTGAAACTGAAGTACGTACGCGGAGTTCGTTTTCCTTTACGCGAATCTCCACCTGCAAGGTCGTCGTGCCGCACCCCAACGAGCGAACTATTCGCGATTCCCCACCGCCTGAACGAAGCGATGTCGTCGGTGAGGGGGTTTTTGTTAGAGAGTTCGCAGGCGTTCCCGATCCGCCTTGCCGTGTGGATGCAGTTACCGTCCGTTCGGGTGACAAAGTTGGCCCGGCAGTATTTGGCGCCTGTGTAACTGGAGGCGAAGTAGCGGCGGGATTTTGGATCGTTGCGACTACCGCAGCCGCCGCGACAACGGTGGATACTTCGTTTGTCCGCGCAGGGACCGAGTCCTCATCGTTTTCAACTTTTGAGCTTGACGGCCCGCCTTTTCCAGAGGTTGAACCGCTGCCCCCACTAGATCCTGAGGATCCCGATCCCGAACTAGATCCCTTACCGGAAGCTGAAGCAAGCGGCGTGGTGGTAGTCGTCGAAAGAACAACGACAAGAAACGCCGCAAGAAACGCCGCAAAAAGCCGGGCGCAAGCAGTGATGAGCCGATGGCGATGCCGATTCTGAAGGTTTTGGCGCTGGCGAACATCCAAATCATGATCCAAATCAAGATCCAAATCAAGATCCAAACGCCAATGCTCGTGCTGGGGGGTGTGCATTTATGGCTCACCCTGCGTTCGCTCGAACCAACGGGCAGCCTGGGTGCGATTCTCAACACCAATACGACGAAATATTGAGGTGAGGTGCGCCTTTACGGTCGCTTCGGTGATGTTGAGTTTTCGTCCGATTTGTTTGTTGGGAAGGCCCTTGGCAACGAGCCCCAAGGTCTCAAGTTCGCGTGGGCCGAGCTGCACTTCGGGTGACGCCTCAGCGCGAACAAGGGCCATGGCGACCTTTGGGGCCAGCGGTGCCTCGCCTCGAGCCGCAGCACGAATTGCCGCCTCCAATTCCGAAGGGCTGGCATCTTTGAGTTGGTAGCCAATCGCGCCTGCGCCCAGTGCCCCCTGAATCCGATGGCGATCAGAAAACGAGGTGAGAATCACCACGCAGGTCGACGGTGCCGCCGCCATGATTTGTCGAGTGGCCTCAATGCCGTCGACGATGGGCATTTGCAGATCCATCAGCACAATATGCGGCCGATGCGCAAGAACTGCTGCCACGGCGCCAGCTCCAGCTCCACCTTCAACGGTGGCCACCACACGAATTCCCGGAAACGTCGACACCAAGCGTTCGAGCCCGGCCAGCACGAGAGTGTGATCGTCGCACAGCAGCACATCAATTGTCGGCACGGTTTCATCCAAGCTAGACCGTTCGGAATCGGAATCGGAATCGGAACCAACAGGAAGATCAAACGAGCCGCCGCGCCGTGTCATCGGGGAACCTCCAGGGTCGCGACGGTGCCAAGGCCTAGTTGGGAATCGATTGTAAGCGTGCCTCCGAGTCGTTTGGCGAGTGCTGTTTGCAGTTCAAGTCCTAGATGACCCTCGGCGCGTTGTTCTGCGCGCTTAGTAGAACTGAAACCCTTACCGTTATCGGTCACCACAAGGCTTACCCCCTTTTTGGTTTGAGAACCAATGATCGATACAGCGCTGGCGTTGGCGTGTTCGTCGACATTGCGAAGCAGTTCTTGGGCAGCCCGGTAGAGCAACGCGGATCGATCTGGTGGGATTCCATCGAGTTTCAGATCGATGGCTACATCGACACCTTGGTCGCGAAGTGGTAGCGCGAGCAATGCAATTCCGGCATCGAGACCCAACGCGTCAATCGTGGGAGGGTGAAGATCTACTAAGGTAGAACGCAACGTGCGCATAGTAGTTCGAGCGATGGAAGCCGCACGGTCGAGAGTTTCACGAGTCGGCCCGGGTGAAGCACTTGCGCCAGCAGCGGACAGTTCAAACGTGAGTGCGGCAAGATCTTGGACCGGGCCATCGTGAAGATCCGCTGCGATTCGCTCGCGTTCTCTTGAGGATGAAGTAACAGCCTGTTCGAGAAGCTGGATCTGTTCTGCCTCGGCGGCGCGAACTCTTCGGGCGAGGGATCGCGCTAAAGGCAGCTGGGTAAGCCAAAGCAACGCCAAGCCAGCAAGGAGGGGGAGCGCGAGCTGGCGGACAAGGCGATTCGCGTTACCGACGACGGAGTCATACCGTTCGTACTGCTCATAGACGAGCGGCGTGCCGTCGGGGGTACGCACAGGCATGTAGACCTCAAGTAGCCGACCAGAGTCGCGTTCATAGACGTTCTCGGGAGCCTTGGTGCTGGCCTCTTCAGATCGGGTTAGCCCGGTGCGAATGGCGTCTTGATGATCATCTTTTGGGGGAAATTTTCTCCCAACCAATCGGCCCTCATCGGAGTAAATGATGCGACCGTCTTCGGTCCAAAGCTTTACCCGCAAGACACGTTCAGAGAGCACACGGGAAAGCACGAGCTCATCGAGCACTAAGCGCGCATTGATTGCGTCGTTCGATTCTGGATTCAATAGTGCGGTCATGAGTGCGGGCTCTACAATGCCTCGTCCGGCAAGTCTGGCCCGGTCCTGTGCGGATCGAAGCGCTTCTTGGGTGCTGATGCGCGAGACGGCAAACAAAATGAGCGCCCCGAGTGCCAAAACCGCAAGTAGCCCAGCCAACCCGAACCTTGTCACAGCAGCGGTGACACTGGTCCGGTGGCGGGTCATAGTTGGGTACTTTACCGGGTTTCGTGCTGGTTGGGTCTAGGTCGCTGGTGTGAAATGGACGCAAATTTTGGGCCATAAATCGGCCCGTCTGCACGGCGACTTGTAAGCAATTGTCCACAGGCATTCGCTCGAAAGTGGCCGCCGTTTCTGTCCCAAAGGTGCCTACTTTTCGACCCTTGGAGAAAGACACCAGCCACCTAG
>JAYTWN010000351.1:0-4330 GCA_043743435.1 Acidimicrobiia bacterium | reverse complement strand
GTGGTGAAGTGCGGGTAGTTCCCGTTGCCCCAATTCACCGTGCCTGAGTCAATGACCGCCCCGCCTAATGAGGTGCCATGTCCACCGAGGAACTTGGTAACCGAGTGAATGACAATGTCGGCGCCGTGTTCGATGGGACGGCACAAAAACGGCGTAGCCAACGTATTGTCGACCACCAAAACAAGCCCAGCATCATGGGCAACTTTGCTCAGCGCGCTTATGTCTGCCACAACACCGGTGGGATTGCCAATCGTCTCTGTGTACAACAACTTGGTTTTGCCGGGAATAATGGCCGCGGCAAATGCCGAAGGGGAGTCACCCGCAACGAAGGTAGTTGCGATACCAAGTTCACGCAGGGTCACATCAAGCAACGTGTACGTACCTCCGTACAACGAAGCGCTCGCCACCACATGATCTCCGGCCCGAGCCAACGCGGTAATGGCCGCAAACTCGGCAGCCTGACCGCTGGCAAAAGCCACACACCCGATCCCGCCTTCGAGCGATGCCAAACGCTCTTCGAGCACTGCAGTTGTGGGATTACCAAGTCGGGTGTAGATGTTTCCGTACTTTTGTAGAGCGAACAGGTCGGCCGCATCTGCTCCGTCCTCAAACACGAAGCTTGTGGTCTGAAAGATTGGAACGGCCCGAGCCCCCGTCGTCGCATCGGGAATAGCGCCTGCATGCAACGCTCGGGTTCGAAAACCCCATGGTCTGTCATTCATCGGTAAGCCCCTCCACGTCACTCGTAGTGACGTCTGCCTCATCTGACGAAAAAGCCCCATTAGTAAAGCACCTCCCAAAGGCGCACTACATGCATGCTCGTAACTTGCTCTCTCGTAACTTGCTCTCCCGTAACCTGCTCTCCCGTAACTTGCTCACCGGATGCCAATTCGCAATACAGTGCGTCATGCAAAAGCGAGCAACCGGGCCTTCCCGTTCACAGCAGTCGTCGAAAACGCTATGAGCCGCTGGTACCTGGCCATCGACCTGGGAACGGGAGGCGCCAAAGTCGCCGCAGTTGCGCTCGATGGAACCGTGCTCGCTTCCGAGTTCGCTCGTATCGACATGGTGCTTGGGCCGGATGGAACTGCCGAACAAGATCCCAAGCAGTGGTGGGCAGGGATCTACACGGCGCTGCAAGAGATCGTGGAGCGACTGAACGAAGCGCAACAGCCAAAAGCCGATTGCGCCGGAATTGGCATCACCGGCCAATGGGGCTCCACCGTGCCCGTCAACCGAGAAGGGCATGCCATTGGGCCATGCATGACCTGGCAAGACGATCGCGGCGGCCCGTGGTCAAAGAAACTGGTAGGTGGAACCATCGACATTGCCGGCTTCGGGCCAAAAAAGGTAGTCACCTGGCTACGACTGGCTGGGGGTGCCCCCGGACCCTCGGGCGCAGACCCAACCGGACATATCCAATACCTCCGCTACCGTCACCCCGACATCTACGCAAACACCGCCGCCTTCTTGGAACCCGTCGACTACATAGGCCTGCAACTGACCGGACGCATCGCCGCTACCCCCGCATCCATGGTGCTTTCCTGGCTGACCGACAACCGGGTAGGCGCAACCGTGGCGTACCACCCTGACCTGATCAAACTGGCCGACCGCGACCTTGCCAAACTTCCCGAACTACTTCCAACAGGCTCCACACTTGGTCCCATCCTTCCGGCGTTGGCTACCTCACTGGGCATTCCCAAGAACACCCCAGTCGTGGCCGGAATCCCCGATCTCCATACCGCCGCGTTGGGTGCAGGAGCTATCGCCGATTTCGAAGGCCACATCGCGATCTCCACGTCGGCCTGGGTTTCCGCCCCCGTCCCGTTCAAAAAAACTGACGTGATCCACCAAATGACTTCCATCCCCGGAGTGCGTACTGGCTCCTACCTGATTGCCAACAACCACGAAACCGGTGGGGCGACCCTGCGCTGGCTCCGAGACTCAGTCCTTACCGGTGACGACGGCCTCGGCAACCCCGATCTGTCCTACGACGCCATCACTGCCGCGGCGGCGGGATCCTCGGTAGGCAGCGGTGGAGTGATCTTCGCACCTTGGCTAAAAGGGGAGCGATCGCCCGTCGAAGACCGAAACCTCCGGGCCTCGTTCCTCAACATTGGCCTATCAACCACCAGGGCCGATCTCGTCCGCTCCGTTCTTGAAGGGGTTGCCTACAATGCCCGTTGGCTCCTGGAAGCAACAGAGAAATTTGCCGGACGCGAACTCGATGGTTTGCGAATATTGGGAGGAGGAGCCCAGTCGGATCTGTGGTGCCAAATCCACGCCGACGTCATCGGACGACCAATCCTGCAAGTGGCCGACCCCCTCAACGTCAACGTACGGGGTGCCGCCTGGTTTGCCGCTATTTCACTCGGTCATGTGCGCGCAGACGAACTTTCTGCCCTCACTCCCGCCGCACGAACCTTCCGTCCCGATGGTTCAGCTAGTGCCACGTACAAGCCGTTGTACGCAGAGTTCGTCCGCCTGGCCAAGTCGCAAAAATCCATGTACAAACGACTCAACGGACGTAAGCGCACCTAGCTCCTCTAACTGCGCCGGTTGCTGCTCAACCGGTTCTGGCTTGTCTACTTGGTCGGTTCGGCTTTGGCCTTTACTTTTGTCTTTTCTGCGGTTTTGCTCTTGGCCTGTACGGGAAGACGTTTACAGCCCTCGATATGGTCATTGATCATTCCCGACGATTGCATGAACGCATACATCGTGGTCGGGCCAACAAACCGGAACCCCCGCTTGAGTAACTCCTTGGAAAGCGCCTTCGACTCAGGGATCTGCCCGTCGATCTCATCGGTCACGGTCAGCATCCGGCCACGCGAGGGGGGAGCGAATGACCAACACAACTCATCAAGTGACTGACCCTCGGCGATCATCTTCTGCGCTGCCCGGGCGTTGCTAATAGCAGCCTCGATCTTCGCCCGATTCCGGACAATTCCGACGTCACACATCAAGCGGGCAATGTCGTGATCATCAAAAGCGGCAACGGTATCGATATCGAAGTCCCGAAAAGCCGACCGAAAGTTCTCCCGCTTACGCAAAATGGTGATCCACGAAAGCCCGGCCTGCATACCCTCGAGGATCAACTTCTCAAAGACCTTGTTCTCGCCATGGAGGGCCCAACCCCACTCGGTGTCGTGGTAGCGCTGGTACTGCTCATCGTCACCACACCACCAACACCGATTGACTCCATCTGACCCAACTCGCAAAGATCCATTCATGGGTATGGATGGTAGAACGCGGGGTAAGACAGAACCGTCGGTGCCTTGAGGTTGCGCCGAGCGTTTCGTTCGGAGCGTCCCTGGGCTCGGTCGGAGCTTGAGGGCTGGTTGGCTGAACTCGCCAAAATCAGATCGCATTGGTAGGTTCACATCTATGCCACATGCTTCTGACATTCGTTTCCTGGTCCTTCACGGCCTCAAGCTAAAAGGGTTCGCCGAGGCCGAGGCACTCTCCATCTGCATCGGGGTCAAAGCCGCCGCGGTTACGAGCAACCTCAATGCCCTTCAAGCCGAAGGTCTTGTCGTTCACCGTGACGGACGAATCTCGGGTTTCGCCCTAACCTCTTCCGGGCGCGTTGCGCATGGCGAACTTCTGGCTGCTGACGTGCTCCTCTCCGGTCATCAGGCTCTGCTTCATAGCAACTACGAGTCCTTTCTGCCGCTTAACGCAGAGCTTCTTGCGGTGTGTACGGCGTGGCAAGTGGTCGATATCGAAAACAACGTGTTGAACGATCATGCTGATGGTGCGTACGACCAAGGGGTTATTGGTCGTCTGGCAACCATCAACCAACGAGTCCTGCCGATTACCGCCGCCCTGGAGAGCGAACTTACGAGGTTTGCCTCCTACCAAGCCCGTTTTGACGCTTCGTTGGTTCGAGTGCAAGCGGGTGAGCGGGAGTACTTTGCGAAGCCCATCATCGATAGCTTCCACACGGTGTGGATGGAACTGCACGAAGACCTCCTCAAGAGCCTCAATATCGATCGGGCCTCAGAAACTGCTTGATGTGACAACGGCCCGGCTGATTCCACGAGTCGCGGCAGTCGAGTCCCGCTGCTGACAACACATGTCAATACTGGGTTCTGGGGTTTTCAAAAAGAACCGAAAGAAATGTCTTGACTCTTTCTTCCGGATTCGATTAACGTATGCGTCCGCTTCACCGACCCCTTCCGGGCCAGAAAGACCAGTGCAACGGTCCTCAGGTCTCGGAAACTGGTCTAGATTTAGCGGCTTGCAGTTGCTGGTGTGGTTGTCCCGGGCTGTGGGGTGTTGTTCTTTGAAAACGGAATAGAGGATGTAATGAGCTAGTGCTGCAGTATGG